>JAZSJN010000020.1:0-13962 GCA_045534315.1 Candidatus Scatosoma sp. | reverse complement strand
CGGGTTGTTTTGTGGAGGGGGCGAGTATCGAGCTTTCTGCGGACGCGCCCGTGAAAGAGCCCTACACCGCGTATTTTCAAGGTGGCTTGACCTATGAGCATTGCAAATACGCTTTAAAAAAGATTTTGGCGAAATTGATGTGATTTTCTACCGCGCGTAGAGCGATTTTGGGCTAAACTCTACGGAGCGTGGGTGCATATTTTAGCTAAATTCTGCTACAATAACCGTAGGAGCGAACGAAATGGATCAAAAACAAACGGGAAAATTTATAGCGGAAATGCGTCGTGAACGCGGTTTAACGCAAAAGGAGCTTGCCGATCGGTTACGTATCAGCGACAAAACGGTGTCGAAATGGGAATGTGGCGGTGGTTTTCCCGAGGTGAGTTTGATTTTGCCCCTTTGCGATGAGCTTGGGGTTACGGCAAACGAGCTTTTAAGCGGAAAAAGGTTAACGGACACCGAATACAAAAAAAATGCAGAGGAGAATATCGTAAGGCTTATGGCAGAAAAAAAAGATATTAAGCGGAAAATTATATTAGTATCTATTGTCGTTTTGGTTACAATAATCATAGCGGTTACGTTCGGTATGATTGCATCGTATGTAGACATGTCGGCAGGTTGGAGAATTGCATTGATTGTAAGCTCGCTCGTGGTCATTGCGATTGGCGTTACGATTGCGATCGTGTTAGAACGCAAAGTTCTTGCGTACCAATGTTCCGTTTGTAAAGAACGTTTTGAACCGACGCTCGCCGCATATATTTTTGGAATGCATACGTTTCATATGAGATACCTTAAATGCCCGAAATGCGGCGTGCGTAATTGGTGTAAACATTGTACAAAAGAAAATTTGCAGAAAAGTGAAAAAGAATAATGCAATAAAACAACGCAGGAGTAATTCCTGCGTTGTTTATGTTTCGTATAAATATCTACGTATGTAGAATAGAAAGTATCGTGTATATAATAAAATATCCTTTTAGTATAATTCGATAGGCAAGAGATAAGGTTCGGCTCTGTAATTGTTGATTTCAAGAGTTACCTTTACGGTTTCACTTGGAACTTTCAAAATGCGTTTATGGGCAATGACTTTGCCGTTATGAATAAAAATTTGGTTATCGTTCGCATCGTAGGCGCGGACGGTGTAACTCGTTACTCTTTCGCCTTGGGCAATATCTTCTTTTAAGACAACGTATTGCGGCGCGCGTACGGCGTCTGTTGGCAAAGTAACGTTTTTAGTGTTACCCGTTGCAATGGGAGATCCGAAGGTATTGCGGATCAATGCACCTGCTTTTGAGAAAACCATTGCGTCTGGTTCAGGAAATTCGCCGTCGGTGTTAATGACCATGCCGACCAACATATTCGTATTTCTACCGACCGAAGTGAGATATCTGTTAAAGAGTTCTTCTGCTGGCATTATTGCGTGTTCCTCGTTTTCTTTCCAAAACCAACCACCCAGATAGGACTGATTTGCATAGCGATTGGGGAAATCACTTTCCGCGGGGCACCAAATTTCCGCCTCATTAGAGAAGATTTCGCGTTCGGTCATACCGTCTTCGTTTTGTGTGCGATTGTCGTATAACGAGGTGCAGTCTTCAGGGGCGATACCACGTTCGTTTCCAACCCAGCGTAAAAGGGATTTCGTTCCTGCGGGACCTTGAAAAACGAGTGCGTCCGGTTGTAATTTTTTCAAAAGTCCTTCTATATTAGGACCGCCTTTGGATACGGGAATAACACCGCCGTCAAACCATATTTCAAAAAGTTTACCATAGTTGGTCCAAAGCTCTGTTAACTGTGTTAATACGACCTTGTGGTAGGCTTTTTGTTTTTCAGGGTCGTTGTCAATCACTAAGCCGGGGTTTTCTACGCCAAAATATTGATTGAAGGAGGCGCTGCAATAAAGTCCAGGACGAATCCCGTATTTTTGACAGGAATTAAAAAAGTCTTTTACAATATCACCTTGTCCGTTTTTATATGGAGTATTTTTTATACTGTATTCGTGCGCTTTCGTAGGCCATAAAGAGAAACCGGTACAATGCTTTGCGACTAAAATTGCGTATTTTGCGCCTAAAGATTTTGCGGCTGCTAACCATTGATCGGTGTCAAGTTTTTTGGGGTTAAAAACCGAGCTTGGGATTGGGTCAAGGAAATGCTCTCGACAACGGTAAGGCGCTTGGTAAATAACAAGATCCAAGTGAATAATAACGCCTATTTCACAATCAGCCCATTGAATTTGTTCCAACGTAGGTTTAATGATGGCATCACCCATAAATGTTTTCTCCTTTTGGTAATATTTATTTTGTTAAATCCCAGTCAATAGGCTGTAAACCGTTTTTAACGAGATATTCGTTCGTTTTTGAAAAAGGTTTGCTGCCAAAAAAACCTGCGTAAGCAGATAAGGGAGATGGATGCGCGCTCTCGATAATGTGATGTTTTGTCGTATCAATTAACGCCTTTTTACTACGCGCGTTGCCTCCCCAAAGGATAAAGACTACGTTTTCTTTTTGGTCGGAAATCAGCTTGATTACGCTGTCCGTAAACCACGCCCAACCGCATTTGGAATGGGAGTTTGCCTGATGTTCGCGTACGCTTAGCGACGTGTTCATAAGTAAAACGCCTTCTTTCGCCCATTTGGTCAACGTGCCGTTTTTCGGCTTTTCGCAACCGAGGTCCGCCTTCAATTCCTTAAAAATGTTTTCTAAGGACGGGGGATTGGGTACGCCCTCTTGGACGGAAAAACAAAGCCCGTGCGCCTGATGGACGTTATGATAAGGGTCTTGCCCCAACAACACGACCTTTAAATTGGCGAACTGTGTGTATTTAAAGCAGTTATACAGATCGTACATGTCGGGATAAACGACGTGATTTCTGTATTCTTCAATTAAAAATTTACGGATTTTTAAATACCGTTCGTCGGAAAACAGGGGCGCAAGCCGCTCGTTCCAATCACCCAAATCAACCATATCTTCTCCTTGGTGGCAAAATGCTTATAATTCTTCAAAAATAACGGGCAGGACGGCTTTCAAATTTTGCAAGGCTTTGTCCTTGTTAATCAAAAATTGTTCGGTCGTGCTACCGCTACCGGCTACGTCGGAAATGGCTTTTACCGAATATACGGGCAACTGCGTCCCGTATGTCGCTTGCCCGATTGCCGCACCTTTCATATCGCGAATATCCTCATTCAATTGCTTGGTTAAAAGCTCGTAATCGGCGGGGGAATCGTTAAACCGGTCGGACGTACCCAGATTTTTCTTGGCAAAATCTGCCTTTAAGAGATTCAAATTTAGATAATTTTCTGCATATTCGTTCAACGTGCCGATTTTTGTGCCGTTAAGTTGCACCAAATCGAAGTCGAACTGTACCGCGGCTTTGATTTGATAAACTTGACAAAGCTCCGTGGTTTTGTTCAAACCGCCCGCTACGCCGAAATTCAGTAATTTTTCCGCGTCAAACTTACTGATTAAAATCTGCGCGCCAAGCGCCGCGTTTACCTTGCCTACGCCGCAAACGCAAACGGCAACGTCTTTACCGTATGCCTTGCCGACGTGTACGTTTTTGCCGCTCACGGTCAGGGAGCGAACGATTTTCATTTCGTCGAGGAGTATATCTGCCTCGCTCTGCATTGCGATAACTGCACCAATCATATTCTCTTTTCTCCTATGTAAATCGGGCAAAACTGCCTTTATTCTCTTGAAAACTGCGGAAAAACATGGTATAATAAATAAGGAAACGTCTGTATACAGTTTTTCCGTAAGTGACTATTATTATAACAGGAGCGAAAAAAAATGTCAAGAGCAGAAAGGGCAAAAGTATATTTTTTGGAAGGATATGCCTGTTCGCAAGCGGTAATGCTCGCGTTTGCGGACGTGTGTAGTATAGATGAAAACATGATAAAAAAAATCATGTTGCCGTTTGGCGGTGGATTGGGGCGTTTGCGCCTGACTTGCGGCGCGGTCAGCGGGATGTCTGCCGTCGTCGGTATGGTGTTTGCGGAAGAAGAAAATTCGTCCGAAAATAAGAAAAAGGTGTACGCGATCGTACAAGAACTTTGCGCAAAATTCAAGGCGGAATGTGGGAGCTTGATTTGCGCGGAGTTGCTTGCGGGTATGAAAGTACCGGTGGAAGTAGGCGGGGTTGCCGAAGAGCGCACAGCAAAATATTATCAAAAACGCGCCTGCGGGGATATGGTGGCGCTTGCGGCGCAGATATTGGAAGACTATTTAAGGGAAAAGGGCGTTTTGTAATTGTTTTATAACGAGAAACATATAAAAACCGCGGAGATTTCTAGATCTCCGCGGTTTTATCGTGCTTGATTTGTTATTTATTGCTTTTCGAAACGTTAAAATAATATTCAACGACGTCGCCGTCTTGCATGACGTATTCCTTGCCTTCGCTGCGTACTTTGCCTTCCGCTTTCGCTGCGGGGATAGAGCCGAGTGTTACAAGGATTTCCCAATTGACGACGTCTGCGCGGATAAACCCTTTTTCAAAATCGGAGTGGATTTTGCCTGCGGCTTGGGGTGCTTTCGTACCTTTTGTGATTGTCCATGCGCGCGTTTCCTTTTCGCCTGCGGTAAGATAGGAAATCAAACCAAGTAGAGCGTAGGATTTCTTAATTAAACGATCCAAACCGCTTTCACCGAGTCCAAATTCTTCCATGAACATAGCCTTATCTTCGTCTTCCATCTGCGAAAGTTCTTCTTCCGTTTTTGCGCAGATAACCAACGTTTCAGCCCCTTCGCTGGCGGCGAATTCTTTCACTTTAACAACGTGGGGCAGGCTGTCTTCGTCTTTGCCCATATCGTCTTCTTTAATATTTGCCGCGTAAATAACCGGTTTTACCGTCAAAAGGAAACAGTTTTTCAAAAATTCCTTTTCTTCGTCGGTAACGGCAAAATTACGAGCGGGTTTTTCGCTTTCTAAATGCGCGTACAGTCTTTCCAGGAAAGCGTATTCTTCCTGCGCTTTTTTATCTGCGCCGCCGCGCGCCTGCACTTTAACTTTGTTCATACGGTTCTGGACGGCGTCCATATCCGACATGACCAATTCCAAATTAATGGTTTCAATATCGGAAATGGGGTCGATTTTATCGTCTACGTGGGTAATATTCGCGTCTTCAAAACAACGTACGACGTGTACGATCGCGTCAACTTCGCGGATGTGGGAAAGGAATTTGTTTCCCAAACCCTCGCCCTTGGACGCGCCTTTTACCAAACCTGCAATATCAACGAATTCGATAACGGCAGGGGTAACTTTTTTGCTGTTATAGAGTGCTGCGAGCTTGTCTAAACGCTCGTCGGGTACGGCAACGACGCCTACGTTGGGCTCTATCGTGCAGAAAGGATAGTTTGCGCATTCTGCGCCCGCGTGCGTAATTGCGTTAAAAAGTGTGGATTTGCCTACGTTGGGAAGACCAACAACACCTAATTTCATAATTTCTATGTTCCTTTTAATCAATTTTCTGCTCTATTATAATACAAAATTTAATTTTTGGCAAATTAAACGCGCCCGATTTGAAAAAATACTTGCCCAAATTGAAAAAATGTGCTATATTAATATGGTAAATTTATCAAAGATAAAACGAAGGTGTGTTATGGATTACAAAAAGTATATCGCGGACAAAATTGAGATTGACGGCGTAAGCAAGGATGAGATTTACGAACTAATTGCTTTACCTCCCAATACAGAAATGGGGGATTATGCCCTGCCTTGCTTTAAATTTGCAAAAATCATGCGCAAAAGCCCCGTAATGATCGCGGAAGAATTAAAAAGTACTATGTCTGACAAAATACCTATGTCTGACGAAGTAATCAGCGAAATATCTGCGGTGAATGGTTATCTTAATTTTAAGATAAACAAGAATGGTTTCGTCCGCGCTACGATGGAAAAAATCTTGAAAGACAAGGAAAACTATGGTGGATCGAACGAAGGCGAAGGAAAAACGATCTGTATCGACTATTCGTCTATCAATATTGCAAAACCGTTCCATATCGGGCATTTGTCAACGACGGTGCTCGGCGGTGCTTTGTACCGTATTTTCAATTATTTGGGTTATAACGCGGTTGGTATCAATCATTTGGGGGATTACGGTACGCAATTTGGAAAACTGATTTCCGCCTACAAACGTTGGGGTGATAAGGAAACGATTGAAAAGGGCGGTATTCGCGCTCTTAACGAATTGTACGTAAAATTCCACCAAGAAGCGGAAGAACACCCCGAATATGACGACGAAGCGCGCGCGTATTTTAAGAAAATCGAACAGGGCGACGAAGAATGTCTTGCTCTCTTCCATTGGTTTAAGGAATTGACGTTAAAAGACGTACAAAAAATCTACGATATGCTCGATATAAAATTTGATTCGTACGCAGGCGAAAGCTTTTATTCAGACAAAATGCAACCGATCGTGGACGAACTTCGCGAAAAGAATTTGCTTGTCGAAAGCCGCGGCGCGCAGGTGGTGGACCTGGAAGAATATGGCATGTCGCCTTGCATTATCCTGAAATCGGACGGATCGTCTTTGTACGCAACGCGAGATATGGCGGCAGCGCAATACCGTAAAAATACCTACGATTTTGATAAATGTTTGTACGTGGTTGCATATCAGCAAAACCTGCATTTTAAGCAATTTTTCAAGGTTTTGGAACTGATGGGCAAGGAATGGTCGAAAGATCTCGTGCACGTAGCGTACGGCATGGTTTCCTTGGAAGAAGGTACAATGTCCACACGTAAGGGCAACGTCGTGTTCTTAGAAGACGTTATCAATAAGTGTATCGAAAAAGCGTACAAGATTATCGACGAAAAGAACCCCGATTTGGAAAACAAGCAGGACGTAGCGCAAAAAGTGGGCGTCGGTGCGGTTATTTTCGGCGCATTGTACAATAATAAGATTAAAGATATTGTCTTTTCCTACGATAAGGTGCTCAATTTTGACGGCGAAACGAGCGTGTACGTGCAGTACACCTGTGCTAGAGCAAATTCCGTATTGCAAAAGGGCGGTATCGTAACCGAATATGAAATTCCCGAATTGACTGCGGAAGAGATTGAGCTAGTGAAAGCGATTGCGACTTTTCCCGAAACGGTGGCGACAGCGGCGGAAAAATACGAACCGTCCTGTATCGCGCGTTTTGCGGTGGACGTAGCGCAAAAGTTCAATAAATTCTATTTTAATTGCAAAATTTTGTCTGCGGAGGACGAAAAGACGAAGAATTTCCGCTTGGCATTGACGAACGCGACCTTGCAATCGCTTAAAAATGCGTTCGCGCTGTTGGGGATTGGTATTCCTGAAAAAATGTAAAATCGAGGCGATATTGTGGTTACACCTATTTTAAACCAAATGATCTATCTTTTTGTGTTTATTCTCGTAGGTTTTATTTTAAGCCGTTGGAAATTTATTCCCGAGAATTCCGCAAAGGTGCTTTCCAAATTTGAAAATATGTTTTTCGTGCCGGCAATGATACTCAATACGTTTATCAAGGATTGCTCGATAGAAAAATTAAAGGCAAGCTGGCAATTAGTTTTACTCGGGGCGGTAATAGGAATTATCTTCTTATTGATTTCTTACTTGGCATCCCATTTTTGTTATAAAGAAAAATACGTAAAGAACGTGGCTGTTTACAGCGTTGCATTTTCCAACTTTGCATTTATGGGATATGCAATCGTCGGTTCGGTTTTTCCTGATATATATTTGCAATATATATTGTTTACGTTGCCCCTTTGGTTTATGATTTATCTTTGGGGTGTGCCTATCCTGCTAATTGGCAACGAAAGCGCGGCAACGGGGGAAAAGAAAGGCTTTCTTTCTAATTTTAAGGCATTCTTAAATCCCATGTTCGTTGCTCTGATTATCGGCGCAATTATCAGTTTGAGCGGTTTAAGTACGCATATGCCCAAGATTGTATTAAATATTATCGGCGACGCAGGATTTTGTATGTCCCCGATCGCTATGTTGTTGACGGGTGCTACAATCGGTAAATTGAATTTGCTTGCGCTTGTGAAAAAATGGCAGATTTACGCAATTAGTTTTGCGAAGTTAATAATTTATCCGTTGCTGTTTATCGGCGTGTTTGCGTTTGTTCCCAAGGGCGCTGTGATCAATGAAACGTTTTTAATTTGCGGCATGATTTTTGCTTGTATGCCGACGGGATTGAACTCTATTGTAATTCCCGCGGCGTACGGAAAGGACACGTCGGACGCGGCGAGTATGGCGCTTGTGACTCATTTACTTGCGATAGGGACAATTCCATTAATGTTTATTATATTTCAAAATTTTGTTTTATAGGCTTAGAAAAGGCGAGCTTTCGGGCTCGCTTTTACATTTTAAAGTATATATTAAGGCAGTTTTCCAAAAAAATCTTTTTGTCGAAAAAACGTAAAAAAATTTCTTAAAAAATTTTGCTCAAACCCTTTACTTTTTTGTTTTAAATGTGTTATTATTGAAAATAAGTATGACTTTTGGAGCGCAGTATGTCCGAAAAAATTTCTTATGAAAAATTGATAAAGGTTTTGGAAACGAAGAAGGCAGGCGACCGAGAATGGTTCTTGTCCCTTTTGGATGACGAAAAACAAAGGGCATACGAAGACGAACACATGAACGCGGTGATGCAAATGTTGCGCATTGCCCGTATTCGTCCGCATAAAAATAAAATTAAAGCGGCGCAAGCGGAAATCAAGGAGTTGGAACGGGAAGGCGGCAGCGCGGAAAATTACCGTAAAATCAAGCTTTTGCTTGCAGAAATCGACGCGGAAAACGAAAAGATGCAAACGTATCGCCCGTTTTTTGACGAACCGTATTTTGCGCGCATGGATTTGATCGACAATATTGAAGGGTACAACAGTTATTATATCGGGAAAAAAGGGGATATTCGCCTGGAAATTTTGGATTGGCGTACGCCCGTTGCCCGTCGGTATTACCAAAAAAGCTGTTCGTCGTTTACCTTTAACGAATACGAATATAAGACGATACTCCGCCGTGCAATCCGCGCGAAAAGCGGGAAAATTCTTGATTTCAAAAACGAGTATTTATCCTTGAAAGATTATCTTTCGGCGGAAGAGATTGCCGATCGCGACGAAGAGAACGTGCTTGATCCCTTTCTTCGCGAGATCATCAAAAACCGCAAACAGGAATCGGCTGTAAAAGACATCATTGAAACGATACAAGAAAAGCAATACGAGATTATCACTTGTCCTGAAGACACCAATTTCGTTTTGCAAGGTTGTGCGGGTAGCGGTAAGACAATGGTTATGTTGCACCGTCTTAGTTATTTAATGTACAACAACGAAGATATAAAACCGCGCGACGTGCTAATTTTAACGCCGAGCAATTCGTTCAACGCCTTTATCGACGAGCTTGCGGCGATTTTGGAACTCGAACGTGTGAAAACGATGACGGTGCAGGATTATTTCTTGCAGGTGTTAAAGAACGAAAAAATCTTTATCGCGGAGAAAATCGACGAAACGCAAAAGGAAAATGAAGAATATCTATCGTATGTGTATTCCGAACGATTTGTCGCGGATATTCAAAAGAAACTCGACAAAGTTTTCGACAATCTCTACGGGCTGTTTACAGGCGAAGAATGTCGGGATTTTATCGCGGAAATTATTCGACAATGCAAAAATGCAATCGTGGCGTACGAAGGGATTAAAAACGCGTCCGTGCGCGTCCGTCGCTCCGTTTTAGGGGAAATCCGCGAACGAAAGGAAGGGGGCTTATATTATACCAAGCCTTTCCGCGAACTGATGAACTCGATTTTGGATATTTACGACTTTTTCGATGGTACTCTGAAAAGCGAGCGCGCGAAACAACCCGAATATTTTTATAGACAAATGCTGTCTTTTTATAAGAGCGCGGCTTTTGTAGTGCGGTTTTGCGATCGCGTTATGGAAGAAGCGGAAGAAAGTCTTTCGTCGTTGCGCGTCGTTATTGAAAAGGAAGCGGAAGATCTCAAACGGTTTAAACAAAAGATTGGCGGCGTAGACGTGTATATATATGCGGATAGAATTGCGCGGCGAAAAGAAATTTTGGAAGAGATTGAAAAGGTGCGTGATCGTGTACGTATTATCGGCGACGGTAACGTTGCCTTTGCGGAATTTTACGGCTATTTACGCGGAGAAAAGACTTTTTCGGCGATCGGAACAGGGGAAAGTTTTGTCGATATTATCCGATATTTCTACCGAGAAACGGTCAAAAAATATAAGGTAAAATACGGCATGACCTCCAAGAAAATGTATCGTTCGGACGCCTATGCGCTCTGCGTGATTTGCGCGGGCGTCAGCGAGCGGCTTTCGCCTGTGTATTCCTACGTATTCGTGGACGAAGGACAGGACGTTTCGTCCTGCGAATACGCCTTGATACGCAAAATCAATCAAAAGGCAGCGTTCAACGTGTTTGGCGACGTGGCGCAAAACGTTACGCCCTGGCGCGGCGTACAAAATTGGGAAAACGTTTTCCCTGATTTTACGCTGTACGGCTTAAATCAAAACTACCGCAACACTAACCAAGTCGTCGAATTTGTGTCCGAGCGTTTGGGGCTGAATATGCAATCGATCGGGTATGACGGTCCAAAAGTTATTTCTATCAACCAAAAGGGGATTAACAGATTTTTTAAGGATAAAAAGGGCTTAAAAGCGTTGATTTGCTCGGAAAAAAGCAAGGCAGAATATTTGCGGAAATCGTATAATGATTTGGGAGTAAAGGGCAAAGTTTCCCGTTCAAAGATCAATATTATGACCGTTTACGAGAGTAAAGGTTTGGAATTTACCGCCGTAGTGGTTGTAGAAGACGGCATGAGCGACAGCGAAAAATATATTGCGTACACACGCGCGCTAAACGATTTGGCTGTAATTGATAAATGAAGAAATCAATCGTTGAAAAAGCATTAAAAAAACACTTTTTTGCAAAAAATATAGGTTGTTACGTAAAATTTTTTATGTAAAACATTTGAAAAAAGAAAAAAATCGTGTTATAATGAATACTAAAATGGAATATTATGGCATATTTTTGCAAAAAATCCGAAAGGAATTGCAATCGCCGTAAAAACTGAGGGAAAAATGGCAGTAAAGAAAAACGAGATTGAAAAAAACGACGAGTACAGCGCAAAAAATTTGGAAGTATTGGAAGGGCTTGACGCCGTTCGTATGCGTCCCGGTATGTACATCGGGTCGACGGGCGTTAAAGGCTTGCACCATATCCTTTGGGAAATCGTGGACAACGCGATCGACGAAGCAGCAAACGGTTTTGCAAACAAAGTAAAGGTAACTCTGCACGCCGACGGCAGCGCATCCGTAGAAGATAACGGTAGAGGTATCCCTACCGACATACACCCGAAAGAAAAGGTTTCGGGTGTTCAGCTTGTTTTTACAAAGTTGCACGCAGGCGGTAAATTCGGACAAGGAAATTATGAATATTCGGGCGGTTTGCACGGTGTAGGCGCGTCGGTTACAAACGCCCTTTCCGAGTGGCTGACCGTAGAAGTTTGCCGCAACAAACGTATTTATAAAATGAGCTTCCATTCCAAATATAACGCGCGTAAGAAAAAGGTGGAATCGGGCTTGCCCGACGGACCTTTGGAAGATACGGGCTTGCGCACCAACCGTCAGGGTACGTCCATTCGTTTTAAGCCGGATGCGACCGTATTTTCGGAGTTGAACTTCGATTTGGAAACAGTGGAAGAACGTCTTCGTCAGCTGGCATTTTTAAATTGCGGCGTAGAAATTACGCTGATTGACGAGCGTACGACTATGGCAGAGGCTCGCCGCGCAAAAATGCTGTTTGACAGCGCGGATGATAGTGAAAACGACGGCGAAAACGCGGAAGAAAACGCGGAGATTGCAGGCGAAACGTCTGAAAGTGCGGAAACGGGCGACCTGTTTGATATGGGCATGGGACAGCAATCCTTGTTTGGAGAGTTGGACGAGCTTGCTTTGGAAAGCGAACCCTATCGCATTACGTTTAAATACGACGGCGGTATTTCCGACTACGTTAAGAGCATGAACGAAGGGAAAAGACGTCTTTATGCGCAACCGATATATTATAAAGCGGAAAAGAACGGTATCCAGGTAGAATTTTCCATTCAACACACAAGCGAATACAGAGAATCTATGTTCTCGTTTGTCAACAATATTCCTACGCCTGAGGGCGGCTATCACGAAATGGGTTTCCATTCGGGCTTGACGCGTATTCTCAACGAATACGCGCGTTCAAACGGCATGCTTAAAGACAAAGATCCGAACTTCCAAGGGGACGATTTTTGTGAAGGTTTGACGGTCGTTGTGTCCGTCAAAATGGCAAACGTACAGTTTGAAGGGCAGACGAAAACCAAGCTCGGTAATACCGAAGCCCGCCCTGCGGTCGAAGCGACGGTGATAGAAGGGTTTAATTCCTTTAAAAACGTTCGCGGCTACAAAAAGACGATGGACGAGATTATCAAAAAAGCGCAAGGCGCGGCAAAATCCCGTATTGCAGCGAAGACGGCAAAGGAAAACGCTCGTTCCAAAAACAGCATTGACGGCTTGAATTTGGTGGGCAAGCTTGCGGCGTGCTCGGGCAGAAAACCCGAACTCAACGAAATGTTTATCGTGGAAGGGGATTCGGCAGGCGGCACGGCAAAACAAGCGCGCGTAAGACAATTCCAATCGATTTTGCCCCTGCGCGGTAAACCGCTCAACGTAGAAAAGAAGAAATTGGCGCAGATTTTGGAAAATGAGGAAATTCGTACGATGATCAGCGCGATCGGCGCGGGTATCGACCCGGATTTCAAAATGGAAAAGATCAATTATCATAAGGTCATCATTCTTTCGGATGCCGACCAAGACGGTATGCATATTCGTTGTATTTTGTTGACGTTCTTCTTCCGTTATATGCGCCCGCTCGTCAACGCAGGCTGCGTATATATCGGTATGCCGCCGCTCTATAAAGTGTACAAAGGCGACAAAGTAGAATACGCGTACGACGACAACGAACTGAATGAAAAGATTGAAAAGATCGGCAAAGGTTATCAATTGCAGCGTTATAAAGGTCTGGGTGAAATGAGCGCGGAACAGCTGTGGGAAACGACCATGAACCCTGCGACGCGTAACCTGATCCAGGTAACTGTAGAAGACGCGGCAAAGGCAGAGCGTATGATTACGACACTCATGGGAGATAAGGTGGAAGGACGAAAGGAATTCCTTGCAAAATACGCAAACTTTAACAAGCGCGACAGCTTTATCGATAAGATTGAAAAGAAAGACAACAAGGAGGAAGAATAATGGCGAGAAGTAAAAAGATCGAACCTGAAAAGATCGAGCCGACTGGGCAATTATTCGTTGAGCCCCTTGAAAAAGTATTACATTCTTCCATGTTGCCGTACGCGGAATTCGTTATTCTCGACCGCGCTTTGCCGCGTGTAGAAGACGGCTTGAAACCCGTACAAAGACGTATCCTTTATACGATGCACGAAATGGGCTTAACGCCCGATAAACCGCATAAAAAGAGCGCGCGTATCGTCGGCGATTGTATGGGTAAATTCCATCCCCACGGTGACAGCTCCGTTTACGATGCCATGGTGCGTATGGCGCAGAGTTTTAATATGGGCAAAACGCTCGTTAACGGGCACGGTAACTTTGGCTCGGTGGACGGCGATCCTGCGGCGGCTATGCGTTATACCGAAGCGCGTATGGAGCCTTTGGCGTTGGAGCTTTTGCGGGATATTGACAAGGAAACGGTTAGTTTTTCGCTCAACTTCGACGACAGTTTGAAAGAACCGGACATTTTGCCTGGGCGTTTCCCCAACTTGCTCGTCAACGGTGCATCGGGTATTGCGGTTGGGTTGGCGACGAATATCCCTACGCATAATTTGGAAGAAGTCATCAACGGCGTAGTGGCGTACATTGACAATCCTGCTATTTCGTTGGAAGAAATGATGGAGTACATTCCGACGCCCGACTTCCCTACGGGCGGATTGATTATCGCAAACGAGCTTATTCAAGCGT
>JAZSJN010000030.1:0-6473 GCA_045534315.1 Candidatus Scatosoma sp. | reverse complement strand
GGTTTGGGCGGAAACGTGCGGGTGCGTGTTTTATAAGGTGCTTTGGAATGAAAAAGGGGGTAGACAAGTCGCTGTGGACGAGCAGGGTTTGCCTATGTACGAAGGGGAAGTGCAGGTGTCCGTCGTGCCGCCTTTTGAAATTTTTCCCGATCGATTGGATGCGGAAGAGTTTGACGGGCTGCGTAGCGTGATCCATGCGCAAGCGGTGTCCGTGGAATATATCCGCGAACGTTTCGGCGTGACCGTAACGGGTAGGGACGTGTCCGCGATTATGGGGTATAGCGAGCCGTCTGCGGGCAGAGTGCCTGCGGCGGCGTTAGGCAAAAACACTGCAACGTTGAAAGACGGGGAAGTATTGATTGAACGTTATACTCGCCCTAGCAAAGAATATCCCGACGGACGCTTAGAGATCGTGGCAGGGGGTAAGCTTTTGTACGAAGGTGCGTTACCCTATATCAACGGCGAACGGGGGGAAAGGACGTTCCCGTTTGTTAAACAGGATTGTTTGCGTTTGCCCGGCGCGTTCTTTTCGAGTAGCGTGATTGACCGTTTAATTCCCGTGCAACGCGCTTACAATGCGGTGCGCAATCGAAAACACGAGTTTTTAAACCGCGCGTCTATGGGTGTTTTGACGGTGGAAGACGGTTCGGTGGATACGGACGAGCTGAGCGAAGAAGGGTTGTTGCCCGGGAAGGTGCTAGTGTATCGTCAAGGCGGAAAAGCGCCTGAGATGCTCGATTGCGGAAACGTGCCGAGCGAGTTTAAGAGCGAAGAAGAGTGGTTAGAAAAGGAATTTTCATTGATCAGCGGCGTGAGCGAGTTGACCACAAATTCGACGCCTGTGCGCGTGACGAGCGCGACGGGGTTGCAGTTGCTTTTGTCCCAAGACGATAACCGTCTTTCCGCAACGACGACGTGCATAGAACGGGCGTTGAAAGGCATTGGACGACAGATATTACGGTTGTATCGACAGTTTGCGGGGACGGCAAGACTCATGACGCTGACGGGGGAAAACAA
Source organism: Candidatus Scatosoma sp. (assembly GCA_045534315.1). Lineage (GTDB taxonomy): Bacteria > Bacillota > Clostridia > Christensenellales > Borkfalkiaceae > Scatosoma. Next base: position 5,456 of record JAZSJN010000030.1, on the reverse strand, counting down.
GAAAACGTAGATTTATTATTTTAACGCCTCTCGTTTAGACGTGTCGGATATTCAGTTCGAATCGCAGGAAGCGTCTTCGCCTGAAGAGAAAAAGCGCGTTTTGTTACAGTTGTATGAAGCGGGGCTTTTGACGGATGAGAACGGAAAATTATCCCAAGAGCATAAAAATCGAATTTTGGAAGCCTTTGGTTTTGGTAGTTATGAAAACGTAAAGGATCTTTCGGCGTTACATGCAGCCAAAGCGGGCGAAGAAAATCTGGCGTTAAAAACGGAGAATTTGGACGTGGACGAGTACGACGACCACGCCGTACATTTGAACGAGCACGTGCGCTTTTTACTCTCAGCAGAGTTTAAACGCGCAAAGGATAGCGACGGGATCAAGGCGAGATTCCACGCGCATATGCAGCAGCATAAAAAAGCGCAGAACGCGCAGTAAATAAAAGGAGATTGATATGGAAAAAAAGGAGAACGTTTACGAGGAAACAAACGCTACGGAGAACATTACGCAGGTAACAGCGGAGACGAGGGAGCAGGTTGGTCTGCCGCAGGAAGACTCGACGGTGGCGGGGAAGTTTAAGGACGTGAACGCCCTTGTTAGGGCGTATGAGTCGCTGCAAGCGGAGTTTACGCGGAGAAGTCAGCGGCTAAAAGAACTGGAAAAACTCGCGGAGAATCCCAAAATGGGAACGGGCGCGGCGGAAAATTCGGGGGCGGAAAAGCTCCGTAAGAATGCCGAAAGTAGACGGGAAAAGGCAAAAGCGTTTGACGAGTTTGTCTTAGACGTGAACAGAGCGCACGGTCAAACGGGACCCGATGGGGACGGGGAAAGCCCTGCGGCGACGGAGGCGAAAAATGCCGACGAAAACGCCAAAGAAACGGTAAACGGGCAGGTACGTATTGAAACGATGGAAGAATTGGGGGAGAAAAAAGCTGAAAGGGAAGGCGTTGACGAATTGAAATCGGCGCATCCGTCCGTTGCAGGGAACGTGCCGTCGGCAGAAGATCTGTATTTGCAAGTTTGCCGTGATGAGGCTGTGCGTCTTCGTATCATTGGAGAATATCTTACTTCGGTGGGAAGAAGCGCGCCGCCTATTACCGCTGCGGGGGGAGGAACGTTTGTTTCGCCGCCACGCAAAGCGAAAAATATAGGCGACGCTGCTATGATGGCGTTGCAATATTTGAAAAAGCCGTAATTCACGGCAAAAAAAATCAAAAATAAGGAGAAAAAATTATGATTACACTTCAAAGCGCAGATAGCGTATTGAAATCTTTTTATCTGGATGCGATCAGCGAATCGCTCAACTATAAAGCAAATCCTTTCTTTGCAAAACTCGAACGTACGGCAAACGACGTCGTGGGTAAAGACGTAAGAAAGGTGATCAGAAATGGCTTTAACGCGGGCGTTGGTGCGGGTACGGAAACGGGGGATATTCCGAGTGCACGAGCAAGCGAGTATAAGACTTTCGTCGCGCCTTTGAAAAATATTTACGGTACGATTGAAATTTCCGACAAAGCACTTCGCGCGTCTGCAAATAACGAAGGGGCGTTTGTCAATATTCTCAACGACGAGATGAAAGCCCTTGAAAAGAGCGCGGCGTTTAATTTCAGCCGTATGCTTTTCGGCGACGGTACGGGTGTGCTCTCTACCGTTAAGAGCGTCATGTCGGGTTTGATCGCCGTAAGCGCGCCTGAAAACTTTGTGGCGGGTATGGTGGTTACATTCGAAGGCCTGGATGAGTTTGCTTGTTGCAAAATCAAAGAAGTAAACAGATTGGCAGGCGAGATCGTCTTGGAAAAAACCGGTTGGGAAGATGCGGCGATTCCCACGGGGACGGTTGTTCGTTTGTACGGTTCGAGCGGTGAGGAAATGACCGGGTTAAAAGCGATTTTTTCGAATAATGCAATCTACGGCGTGGCAAGAAACGTTATCGGTATGGAACCGTATTTCACGACGTCCTCTTCGATTAACCAAACGGTAATTCAAAATGCAATTGATAACGTGGAAGAACGTAGCGGTTGCAAAGTGGACTTTATCCTTTGCTCGTGGGGCGTTAGACGTGCGTTGATTGAATACTACAACACGCTGGGTACGACGTTGCCTACTATACAGCTGGAAGGTGGTTACACGGCGCTGAACTTTAACGGCATTCCTATTGTAACCGATCGTTTCTGCCCGAAGGGCACGATGTACTTGCTTACGAGTGAGAATTTCAAAATTCATCAGCTTTGCGATTGGCAGTGGTTGGAAGCCGAAGACGGCAAGATTTTGAAACAGGTGAGCGGTAAGCCTGTCTACCAAGCAACTTTGGTGAAATATGCGGAGTTGATCTGCGAAAATCCTTCGGCGCAGGGAAGAATTTCTGGTATCAACGAAAAATAATCAGCGGTTTGGCGCATAGCGTTTTGTGCGTTGATAGCAACTGAGAAAATTTGAAAGGCGGTACCCGTGTACGCGTTGAGAGCGGAAAGGGTACCGTTTTGCGAATAAGCAAAAGGAAAAAGTGAAAGAATAAATAAAGGGGGTAAGTAGAAAAATGACGGTGAAAGAGTGTATGCAACTCGCCGCTGCGCATCTGGGAATGGAAGAGACGGTAGAGACATATTTTAACGGAACGGGCACGGTGGACGATAATAAAAAATGCGAGCTGCTTTTGACTTGTTACAATATCGTTGAAAACGAATTGGCGCTAGATTATTTTCCGTTGATTGCGGAAGATACGATCGATTCGGAAGGAGGCGTGATCAATTTTACGTCGTTGAAAAAAGATGCGGTGCGTATCACAAAGGTGACGGATGAGTGGGAAAATTCCGTGCCCTTTCAGATATTTCCTAGTTATTTAAAAACGCAACCTGGCAAAGTGCTCGTTCGATATACGTATGCGCCTGTGAAAAAGACGTCGACTAGCGCAAGCGATTTTTCTTCGCATGTATCCGCGCGGCTAATTTCGTATGGTATAGCGGCGGAATATACGATGGCGACGGGCTTTTTTGAGGATGCTTCCGTTTGGGATAAAAAATACAAGGAAAGTATTCGCGCGGCGTATCGTTTGCAGAAATGCGAACGAATCCGTTCGAGAAGGTGGGTGTGATGATTGGTTTAAAAAAAGAACCGATAAATCGATCGGTGAAGAGAAAAACAGTGGTTTTTGACCGTTTTTTCACGGAAAATACCATTTCGGACGGCGCCGCGGCGTTGGGTTTGACGGGTGGAACGAATAGCTCGTTGCTTTTAAATGGAGCGCTCTGCGCGAAAACAAGCAGTAACTGTGACTTTTCGGGGAAAGCTTTAAAACCGTGCGTGGGTGCGGAAATCTATTATACAACGGCGGGAAATTCGATTACAACCTTGCAAACCGACTCCGTAAAAAATATTTTTTGCGTGCGACTGCAAGGGAGCGACGGTATGCCATTCGAACGGTATTTATTTGCGTGGAGTAACGGATCCGTGCGTCTTTACAGTGAGGAGAGTAGGAGCTTTGTTTTAGGTGTTCCCGTGGGGGATAACGTGCGTGGGGCGTATTTGCGTTCGGTGGACGGAGAAGAAAGGTTTTTGATTGTAGGATCGGAAAAATCCATGTTTTTTAAATCGGACGAAGCGTTTTATCCGTCTGGATACTCTAATTTAACGAGCGTGTTATGTGTATGCAAAAACCGTTTGTTCGTGGTGTTACAAGACGGCAGGTTGGCATATTCCGATCCGTCCGTTCCTTGGGATATAAGCGAAAGTATCGATAACGGTGGGTACGTCAAATTGCCGCCCGCTTATGGTCAGCCGATTGAATTGATTGCGGTCGGAGAGTGCGTGTACGTATTTTTTCTGCATGCAATTATGCGTTTGACGATGAAAGGCAGCGCGAGAGAATTCTTTTTGGAAGAAATCTCTTACAACGGCGGAAAAATTATTAAAGGTACGATTTGTGCTCTTTCGGACGGGGCAGTTTTTTTGACAAACGACGGTGAACTGTGGACGGTGAAGAAAAAGGACGCGCAACCTTTGTGCAAAGACCTTTCGCTCTATCTCAAAAGGCAGGAAACGGGGTACAGAGCTGCCGTTTATAAAGGGAAATATTTTTTGCATTATAAAAACGTAAAAGCAAGCGTTCGTTCGATTGTGGTTGATTTGGACGGGGGAAGTTGGTCTAATTGCTTTGATTTGGGCGCGTTGAGTACGGTGGAAGGTGCCCCTCTTTTTGTGCGAAGTGGAACGCTATATCAGCTTGGAAGCGAAGTGTTGCTCGCGGGCGAGCCTTGCACTTTTGAGAGCGTGGAAACGGATTTTGGAATGCGTGGCAGAAAGATATTAAGGCGAGTGGATCTTTCCGGGCATGGTACGATTACCCTAAAAGTGTATTGCGACGGGCAGTTTACACGGCATAGTGTGTCGTTGTTGGAAGGAAGGGCGAGTGTTGTCTTAAACGCGCGCGGTGAAAACTTTTCGTTTCATGTGGAAATTGGGAGCCGTTCCTACCTTCGAAGTATGAGTGTAGAGCTCGAAGGATAAGGGGGGAAGTATGGAAATCGATATTATTACTTATACGTCGGCGCAGTTTTCGGCGTTGACAGACGAACAGCTTTTGCAGGTAAAGGAAGCGCAAATCAAGAAGAACGAATTGCTGCGCGCTTTGGACGAACGATTGCAAAACGAAAAGGAAACGTTGGTAGAAAACGGTATGATCCATTCGGGGATCTGGGCGAAGTTGGAGCAGAAACTTCGCGAAGAGTGCGAAAACGAAGTTGCTTGGATACGAGAAACATTGTTGTTCTATTTGAGTTACTCGGGGGCGGAAGAGATTATGCAGGCGCCGTATACGGTTGATTTTTCGCTGTCGGATAGCGAGCGTTTGAATATTGTGAAAACCTATTATAACGAGACGTATTCTGATCCGCAGGAGCGTTTGACCGCGTATAAAAAAGACGAGGTAGCAATGAAGTATCTTGGGGAATACTATGCATGGTTGTACGATTATTTTGAAGACATGTTGTAAAAAATTTCATAAAGATTTTGGATAAAAATCAAGAAAGCCTGTCGGGTGGGAACGCTCGGCGGGTTTTTTGTGTCTGTTTTGGTAAAATTGTTTGCGAAAGGATTGACGAAATGGGGAGAAAGTGATAAAATATATTCAATATTTTATTCATGGGAGCTGGACATGAAAGGAAAATTTTTAAAAATATTAGCGGTATTGGGCTGTTTGGCGTTGTCGGCGGGCGTAGCGGCGTGCGGCGGTAAGGGCGGAAACGACAACGGCGGCAACAGTAGCTCTTCTGAAATAGTGAACGATAGTTCAAGCGAAGTTGTAGAAGACAGCTCCGAAGAAGATAGTTCCGTTGAAGTAGGAGATAGTTCTGAAGAAGTAGTGGATAGCTCGTCGGAAGAAGTTGTAGAAAGTAGTTCGGAAGAAGTGGTAGAAAGTAGTTCGGAAGAAGTGGTAGAAAGTAGTTCCGAAGAAATTGTAGAA
>JAZSJN010000187.1:0-6427 GCA_045534315.1 Candidatus Scatosoma sp. | reverse complement strand
CGACGATCACACACAGCGTTCCCAACAATAAGGTTACGGTAAAATAGGCGTACGAAATACGCGTTTCCGAATATCCTTTTTGCTGAAAATGATGATGCACAGGCGACATTAAAAATATGCGCTTACCCCCCGTCACTTTATAATATATTACCTGTAACAGCACGGATATGACCGAAAAAACGAAACAAGCCCCTAAAATCAAAATATACAACGCGTTGCCGCTGAACACCGCAATCGCTGCCGCAAAACCGCCCAAAGACAACGAACCTGTATCCCCCATAAACACGGACGCAGGCGGTAAATTAAAACACAAATACGCCACGAGCGCGCCCACCAAACAAAAACAGATCGTCGACGTCGGCTCTAAGCCGTTTTGCAAATGGATTATTACCGCAAGCGCAGCAAAAAAAGGAACACTGGTACTTGCCGCCAATCCGTCCAACCCGTCTGTTAAGTTAACGGCGTTCACCGTTCCAACAAAGGTCAGCACCGTCAACGGCAATATCCACCATCCGATAGAAACGCTATGATGCACAAACGGCAAATATAATTCTGTTTTCCCTGCGCGCAGACAATACGCACCGCAAAAAAGAGCGATTGCAAGCTGAAACAGAAGTTTTTGCCATGCGCGCAATCCAAGATTTTCTTTATGAACTCGTTTTAAAACATCATCCAAAAGCCCCACGAGCATATATGAAAGACCGATTGTAAGCACGAGCAACGTATCGCGACTTGCTTCCCGAACAAAGAAAATCGCCGCTATAATGCTTGCCAAAACAAAAGCGATACCGCCCATAGTGGGCGTACCGCCTTTCGACTTGTGTTCCTTAACGTACGAGAGAATATTTTGCCCGACCTTTATCCGCCGTAAAACGGGTATTAAAACGAGCAAAAACACGAAGGATAACCCAAACGCGGTCATAGCCGCTTATTAATACGTTTTCATAAATTCTCTTACAACCCCTTACTCAAAGGACTTTTTTCCTTTTTGTTCCAATAATTCCATAATAGTATCGTGGTCGTTAAATGGATATTTTATACCCATGATTTCTTGATAATATTCGCCGCCTTTGCCTGCCACGAGCAAAATATCCCCCTTCATCAAAAGATCCAACGCATAATCCAACGCTCGCTTTCGATCGGGCACAATAACGTAGCGCGGCGAAAAACGCCGATACCCCCTTTCTATATCCGAAATAATATCTAGCGGATCTTCATAACGCGGATTATCGGACGTGAGTACGGAAAAATCCGCCTTTTTTGCCGCTGTTTCGCCCATAATCGGGCGTTTTCCTTTATCTCGGTTGCCCCCGCAACCAAAAAGACAGATCAATCTGCCGCGGCAATGCATTTTTAAAGCGTCGAGCGAATTCGCCAAACCATCGAGCGTATGCGCAAAATCCACGTAAATCTCCCCGCCTTTGTACGTTCCCACCCGTTGCAACCTACCGTCCACGCCGATAAGCGAACGCAATCCGCTTGCAATTGCCTGCGTATCCACCCCGAGTTCTATCGCACAAACGGCGGCTGCAAGCGCGTTATAAACGTTATGCCGACCCGTCATCGATAGGGAAACACGACAAAGTTCGTCGTTGATATTCAGCATACATTCACTTCCACACAAGCTTTCGTCCGTAATGATCGCAAAGGCGTCTACGGGAGTATTTAATCCATAAAACACCGTTTTAATCCCCTTTTGTTCGCAAATTGCTCCAATCTCTCTTCCCACGCCGTCATCGCCGTTCAGTACGGCAACCGACATGGTATTTTGCTGAAAAAGGCGCAGTTTTGCCGCCTTATACCCATCCATATCCCCGAAAAAATCCAAATGATCTTGCGTGAAGTTGGTAAAAATCGCCGCCGTAAACAAAATCCCTTCCGTTTTATAATAATGCAATGCGTGCGCGGAAACTTCCATCACGACGTATTCCGTCCCGCAAAGCAGCATATCCGCAAATATTTTATGTAATTCAATCGGATCGGGCGTGGTGAGCGACGGCGGCAGTTGTTTCCGCCCATACAAAACGCCCAACGTACCGATTATCCCCACTTTTTTACCCGCTTTTTTTAATATTTCCGCAAGCATATACGACGTGGTAGTCTTTCCATTCGTTCCCGTGATCGCAACGATCTTCAATTTTTGCGCCGCATTCCCATAAAATGCCGACGCCATTTTTCCCATAGCTTTCCGCACGTTTTCCACAACGAGTTGCGGAACGCTAGCAGGGACAAGACGTTCGCTGACAATGGCAACCGCACCGTTTTTCACCGCTTCGCTAACGTAGTCGTGTCCGTCCGTATTTTCACCTTTTAAACAAAAGAACAACCCGCCGTCCATTTGTTTTCGGCTGTCCATGCAAAGAGCAACAATTTCTCTTTCGCAATCCGCTCTACCAATGACCATCCGCCCTTCTACACTTTCCGTCAACTTTGTCAGTCGCATACCGTACGTACCCCCTTGCCCGTAAAAATTATACCGATACTTTATTCTATTCTTCCGTCCGCGACTGTATGTTTTTAAGCGAAATAATTCCTTCAAAAATTTCCCGTGCGCACGGCGCGGCAACCACGCTACCGTAATACGCCCCCTGCGGTTCGTCAACGATCACGAGCGCAAGGTATTGCGGTTTATCGGCAGGGAAAAACCCCACGAAAGACGAAACGTATTTCCCTACGGCAATACGCCCGTTTTCAAATTTTTGCGCCGTACCTGTTTTACCGCCTATTTTGTATCCTTCTATATACGCCTTTTTCCCGCTGCCGTCCCGCACTACCCCTTCCAACATCTCGGCAAGCAAAGCCGAAGTCTTTTCGCTGACCGTTCTGTTTTGTAAAATTCGTTCATTTTGCATGAAAACGTACCCGTCTTCCGCATATATACTCTTAACCAAGCGCGGCGTATAATAATACCCGCCGTTGACGGCTGACGCCGTCGCGCAGGCAAGCTGTATCCCCGAAACGGCAATCGTTTGCCCAAACCCGATACGTGCAAGATCACAATTGCGCACCGCCTCTTTGGGCATCAACAATCCGTACGCTTCGCCGCCGTAATCAATCCCCGTCTTTTGTCCAAACCCAAACGCCGACAAATACCGATAAAAGGTTTCTTTGCCCAAGGATAACGCCATATCCGTAAAGCAGGGATTACAACTGGTATTGAGCGCTTCTGCAAGGGTTTGATTGCTATGTTTTCCGTTGGCGTGATTGCTCCAGCATTTTACCGTTGTGCCGTCCACATATCGGGTACGTGAGCTGTTAAAGACGTATTTCGGAGAAAAAGCCTTCGTGTTTCCGCGCGCATATTCTTCCAAATTGATCGCGCTGGTGATAATTTTAAAGGTCGATCCTGGTTCGTAAATATCGCAGACCAAACGGTTTCTCGTCAGCTTGTTCAAAAGCTCCGCGTCGTTACGGGGAATCTCGTTTAAACTGTACGAAGGATAATTTGCCAAAGCCAACACTTCAAATGTGTTTACGTCCAAAACGATACACTCCGCCGCAACGGGCGAATAGGCTGCCGAAACCTTTTCCAGCGCACTTTCCGCGATTTCTTGTATCCCATAATCGATCGTGAGCTGCACGTTATATCCATTTTCTGCAGGTAAATACGTAGCTACGCTCCCCTTTACTTCAATGCCAACCAAATCCGTTTCATATAAAAGTTCGCCGTTTTTCCCCGAAAGATAGGTATCGTAATATTTTTCCACACCCGTCGTACCGACGTTGTCCGTAGACGTAAACCCAAGCACCTGACACAATGCGTCATCTTTGGGATAGTTCCGTACGTTATCCCGTGAAAAATAAACGCCGTCCAAGGAAAGTTCGGACAATTTTTCAATTTTTTCTTTATCCACCCTTTTTGCAACCGTAATCTCGGACGCTTTTTTCTTTGTCAATTTGTCATAGATCATCTCTTCGTCCAAACCCAAAGCGCTTGCAAGCAAAGCCGCCGTTTTTCCCTTATCTTTTACGGCGTTGGAACGCGCAAACACCGTATACGCCGTCGTATTATCGGCAAGAACGATCCCATTTCGATCGGTAATCTTCCCCCGCTCCGCCACAATCGGCAATTCTCGTGTCCATTGATCAAGCGCACGATAATTGAGTTCGCCGCTCCAAACCACCTGCACGTAAAAAAATCGCCCGATTAAAAAGCAAAAAAGAAAGGTTACCGCCAAGCTAATGGCAAGTAACCTCTTTCGTAAAATTGTGATTGAATACTCTTGATTTGTCTGTTTGATGTGATTTATCTCCTATTTTTACCTTATTTTCCGTTAATTTGCTGCTCTGCCCAAGCACGAATCGTGTCTTCGGACGTCGCAAGTTCAATCTCTTCTTGTATGCTTGCATTATTGTTTTCAAGTTCTTGCTGACGGCTACGCAATTGACGAAGTTCTGCCTTTTTATTGTTGATAACTTGCGTATTGATACCAATGAGCGACACCATGGCGATTACCGCTGCGCCAACGCCTGCAATCACCTTTTTTGCAAAGGCTGAAAGGGAATATTGTTCCATTTCCATCGCCGCCGTTGCCGCACTTTGGAATACGGGAGCAACGTACGTGGGCGCGATCACTTCCGCTACTGCGCTGTTCATTACGGGATTATTTTCCTGCAAACGTTCGAATTTTTCCGTCGTAAATACGGACGAAGTAACCTGTTCGCGCACAAATTCCGTCACCTGAGGAACTTGTTCCAAAACGGGCGTATCTGCCGTTACGGGCGATACGTATGTAGGCGCTTCGGGAGCAAGAACGGACGCGCGTACTTCCTGAACAGGCGTTTGCGCATACGTTTCGGACGCGAGCTGGTCCGCTTCCGCGCTCAAAAGTCGATTATAACGTTCTCTGATTTGTGCGTTATGCTTTTGCGCTTCTACTTCCGCGTTCGTCAATTCTGTTCTTTGATATTCGCGTACCAGTTCCATGTGTACTCCTCCGTATTTTTGTGTTTCTAACGTTTTCCCTTATTTCTTATCATTTGCGGACGTTTAGAGTCGTTCCGCCACTCTTAATTTGGCGCATTTACTTCTGGAATTGTCTTCCAATTCGTCACAGCTTGCCGTAATCGGCTTTTTCGTAACGATTTTTATCTCCGGTTTCTTACCGCATACGCATACGGGAAAGTTCCCGGGACAGGTGCAAGGATTTTCCAAGCTCTTAAATACTTCCTTTACAATCCTATCTTCCAACGAATGGAACGTAAGAATTGCAATTCTACCGCCTTTTTTCAGCCTTCTCGTCAATTTAAGAACCAAATCGCTTAACCCGTCGAGTTCTCCGTTTACTTCGATCCTAAGCGCCTGAAAGGTCTTTCTTTCGCAAGGCGCGCCGAATCTAAATTTTGCGGGAATACTGTTTCGAATAATTTCGGAAAGCTCCCCCGAAGTTTTCAACGGTTTCTTTTCTCTATATTTAATAATATTTCTTACGATTTGTTTGGCAAACGTTTCCTCGCCGTAAGTTTTTAAAATTTTAACAAGCTGCTCTTCGGAATAGGTATTGACCACGATCTCTGCCGTGAGATATGCCGTGGTGTCCATTCGCATATCCAGGGGCGCGTCCGCCATTTTATAGCTAAACCCCCGATCTTCGTCGTCGATCTGATGGGACGAGATTCCAAAATCGAGCAACGCACCGTCTATTTTGTCAATCTCCGCTTTTTCAAATACGTCTTCAAAATTTTTATAATTGGATTTGTATATTGAAAATCTGCCGTCAAACGCTTTTAATCGATTTGTCGCCGCGGCGATCGCTTCGTCGTCAAGGTCGGTTGCAATCAGTCGTCCATTTGGTGACGTTCTTTTTAGGATTTCGTACGAGTGCCCGCCACCGCCTACCGTGCCGTCGAAATAAATGCCGTCTCCTTTTAAGGCTAAGCCTTCCATGCACTCTTCCAGCATCACGGGCTTGTGCGAAAATTCAAGCATCTTTATATCCCCAGCTTTTTAAGTTCGGCATCGTAATCCACGCCTTCGATATATTCGTAATATTTTTCTTCTGCCCAGATTTCCAAACGGTTGCCGCGACCAAGCGTAATTATATTTTTTTGAATACCTGCCATGCGTTTCAGCATCGAAGGCAAAACCACTCTGCCCTGCGCGTCTTCTTCCGCCGAAAAAATACTGCTAAATAACAACGCCGACGCTTGATTAGCCTCCGAAACTGCCTCTTCGGAAATCGAAGACAACATGTCATCTAAATCTTTGTCTGCCATAACGCAGATACATTTGTTCATGCCACGGAAAAAGCTGTACGAACGCTCGCCGTTTTCCCCCGTCAACTCTTTCTTAAATTTAGAAGGAATGCGCAATCTATTCTTATCATCCAACTGATGTTCGACTAAACCTTTGAACATTGACGTTTCCTCCTTCGCTTTTTCTAGCCTTACCTGATGGTAACATTTGTTATGATAGTATTATACAACC
>JAZSJN010000124.1:0-9555 GCA_045534315.1 Candidatus Scatosoma sp. | reverse complement strand
CGGCAGCGGCGATAATGGCGGCAACGTGCAATGCGAGCAGTTGGCGGACGCGATGGCTTGGGCGCAGGCGTGGAACGATTCGCTTTCTTCGACCAATGCAACGGCTGCGTTTACATTTACGATCGAAGAACGTCAAGGCGCGTTGTTTGACAAGGAAGAGGCAAGCGGCACGTATAAGGTCGCAGACGGTAAGTTTTACGGTAATTTGACGGGAAGGGAAAGCTGGAATAACGGCGACGGCGACGTTGGAGATGCACCGTACATAGAAGAATGGTACGTCGGCGCGGTAGACGGCGCGTGGTACGAATGGGAGAAAGACGTTGAAACCAACGAATGGTTACAGGAAAACTTTTACGTTACGGAAGGCATGCCTGCGGAAAGTTATACAACTGTTTATGGCATACTGTATGAATTAGAACTGCCTTACGAACCGTTCTATACGGAATACGAAAGCTTTACGTATACGGACGGGGCGTACGTATTAACGATGTCGCAAGGCTCTTTTACGAGAACGGCGTCGTTGAAATTTGCGGGCGGAAAGCTTGTCTCGTATGAAATGATTGTTTTGGCTAACGACGGAGAGTCTATGTTAAGCGGAAAAATGCAGGCTGTCTTTACCTACGGAAATACAACGATAGGCGCGTTGCCTGGTCAGGAAGGCGTTGAGGGTGACGATAGTTCTGAAATTATCGAAGAAAGTTCGGAAGTAGTTGAAGAAAGCAGCGAAGTGATTGAAGACAGCGGAGAAGTTGGCGGCGACACGAGTGTAGGCGGCGATATGGAATTGCCCGATGTCGACGTGGAAATTTCCGAACCGCTTGGCGAACAGGTTGCTGATCAGGCAGAGTGGGATGCCGTTTGGGAAAAATCTTGTAAAGCAACTAATTTTATCGTGATTGACGAATGTATTGGACCTGACGTTGACGAACGTGGGGTTGTTTACGTTGCGGACGGAAAATTCTTTAGCAAGTATACCCTGACGAACGGGGAAATGGAATACGCTTTCTGTGGCAAAGTGGACGGAAAAGACTACGGCTGGATGTCGAGCGATGGCATCGATTGGACGGTGGAAGAGCTGGAAGATCTTTCCAACTATGTGAAAGGCGAAGGTATCCTTGAAGAATTCTTTGCCGCAAACGATTTTGAAAACGCTGTGTTCAACGAAAACAGAGGAACCTACACGATCGATATGTTTGCGGAAGAAGTGACGTTTTTTTACGAAGTAAAAATCGCGGGCGGTTACATTGTTGCAATAGATCGTTATTACGACCAAGAAAAATGGTGTCTTACGATAGAATACGGCAATGCGGGGATTGAAGAATTGCCCCCGATTGAAAACGACGGTGATATACCCGCGGACGGCAATCAAAGCGAAGAAAACAGTGAAAACATTGAAGACAGTAGTGAAGTCGGTGGTGACGAAATCGTAACGCCCGACGTAGAGATTGCGATTCCCGAGAAATTCAAAATGAAAATTGAACCTACGGACGTGGTAACGCAGGCGGAATGGGAAGAAGCAGTACGCGCTTCGGCGGCAGCAACTAATTTCAGGGTGTATTGCTTATACGCAGGTCGTTATCAGAGTTGGCAGAGCATTGCAGACGGAAAAGGCTCTCACCGCGTGGAAAACGCGGACGGTAGTGTTATGTACAGTTACGCGGGCGCGGTGGACGGAAGTTTTTATACGTGGGTCAGCATGGACGGCGAAAATTGGACTTGTCAACAGGTGGAAGAAGTTCCGCTTACTGGCGCAGCTTTTTTCACCGCCGACATGGTAAACCTTTTGGCGTACGGTAATGCGGTATATGATGAACAAAGGGGTGTGTATACGGTTACGGATACGTCTATGGAAGATGAGACGATTATAGAAGTGATCATCAACGACGGAAAAATCGTGTCTATCAACGGCGTGGAGAATTTGCCCGGACTGTATCAATTAAGCTATGACGACGCATACGTTGGCGAACTTCCCCCCGTTATGGAAAACAACGGCGGGGGCTCTGGCAATAACACTAGCTCGGGCAATAACGGTACGACAACGGACAAAGATGATAATATGACGGACGATAACGCGCCCCAACCGTCGGATAAAGTGGTTGTAGATAAAGTGACTGATAATGGTTAAAAGTAAGAAAAACAGTATGTAAAAAATGCGGAGCGAAAAATCGCTCCGCATTTTTTGTAACAGAAAACGCCTACGAATACGTAGGCGTTTAAATTTCTTTTCTGCCAAGTAAATAATCTATGGAAACGTCAAAAAAATCGGCGATTTGCCACAACAAGCGCAAATCAGGCTCAACTCTTCCCGATTCTAAATAGGAAATTCGCCGTTGCGTGGTTTGAAATACGTCGGCGAGTTGGTTTTGCGTAGCGCCCCACTCCTGTCGAAGCGCTTTCAGTCTTTCGGCGAATTTTATCGTTTTCATAGCAACTCTAAAAAATTTATTTTTCTTAGTTTTTAATTTCTTGCGTTCTTTGCGTCTGTTTTAAGCGAATAAAAAATCTTTATCATAAATATAGACAAAAACAGTCTAAAATAGTTGACATAGACAAAAATTGTCTATATAATTATAATTAACAAAGTTGACTGGGTTGTTCGGTTGCCAAAAAGAAAGAAAAAAGGACGAGGTTGCAGACAAAAAGGGCAGATGGAAAGTTTGGTTGACTTGGGAAAGAAAACAGGAAATATAGGGGCATTGCTTTAACTTGGGGCGGCTATTAAAGAGTCACCACAGCAGAACAAAAATTTAAAGGAGATAGTATATGCAAATAATTTTATTAGGTATTATTGCCGTAATCGGTATTGTTGCTTTTTTAATTTATAAAAAAAGAAAGGCTAAAACAATACTAACAAGTTGGACTTGTTCGTCGTGCGGTGCGCATGACTACGAGGAATTAAGCAAAATAAGAGCGGAACGAGATCTTCGTTCTATCGATGGGGATGATTACAATGTAACTGTTTATAATAGATGCAAAGGATGCAGAAAAGAAACAGAAAGCAAGCGTTTTCGTATTCGTTGTAAATATCACTTAAATGAAGATGTCATCAAGGGGGTTAGGGAATATTTAAAACTTGTGCCTTTGCAGTTACCCTATTACAAAATAGAAATAGATCATAAGTATTAACAGTATGCTCCTATCAGCCTTTTTCAAAATCAAGCGTCATTAAAAAATCGTTTTGTTGTATAAGAAGAAACAAAAAGTCCGTTGAATTGAAGTGTCCCCCCAAAGTTTGTTAAGCTTTGGGGGATATATCAATTTGGGGCTTTTTTATAATTTATTATAAAAACACAAAAAAAATGGTATACCCGACTTGACAGAAAAGGGGAGATATGCTATAATAATACAATCCCAAAAAAGGGAAATTGAACGAACGAGGGCAAAATAATGCTCAGTATGACGGGGTACGGAAAAGGGGAATATGCAGAAGGCGGTTTGGAGCTGACCTGCGAGATTAAGACGGTGAATAACCGTTATTTGGACGTGTCGATTAAAGCGCCTAGAATTTTTGCGGCGTACGAAGACGTGATTCGTACGACCATTCGGAAAAAACTCACCCGTGGACATGCGGACTTGTTCATTTCCTTTAAGGACAAACGTGAACGTCCCACCGCGCTTAGCGTGGATATTCCTTTGGCAAGCTCGTACGTGGCGGCGGCGAAGACGTTAAAAGCGGCGTTTCCCGATCTGCCCGACGACGTTACGCTCTCGTCCGTTTTGCGTTATCCCGAAGTGCTGAAACAGGAAGACAGCATCAGCTTGGACGAAGAGATGACGAAAGGGTTGGACGTTGCGCTCAACATTGCGTTGGATAATCTCAACGAAATGCGCGCGGTAGAAGGGGAAAAGCTGAAAGAAGATATGCTTTCGCGGGTGGCGACGATCGAAACGTTGGTGGAAGAAATCGCACAGCGCGCGCCCTTAATAGCGCAGGAATACCGCGAAAAACTTACCGCCCGCGTGCAGGAATATCTTGTAGAAGCCAAAATCGACGAAAATCGTATTTTAACGGAAGTCGCCGTGTTTACGGACAAGAGCAATATCGACGAAGAATTGACTAGACTTCGCAGCCATATTCAACAGTTCAGAAGTATTGCTACGGAAGGGATCGTGGGCAGAAAACTCGACTTTTTGGTGCAGGAATTTAACCGCGAAGCGAATACGACCTGTTCTAAGAGCAACGACGTTACGATCACCCGCGCGGGGCTTGCCTTGAAAAACGAGATTGAAAAAATCCGCGAGCAAGTGCAAAATTTGGAATAAGGAGCAGGGATAATGAAAAACAAACTCCTGGTAATTTCCGGTCCGTCGGGGGTAGGCAAGGGAACGATCGTCAAGGCGTTGAAAGCGCGCCGTAACGACGTGGTAGAATCGATCTCTTGCACGACGCGTGAACCGCGCGAAGGAGAAACCCACGGCAAGGAATATTTCTTTTTATCGAAAGAAGAGTTTTTGCGCCGTATCGCGGAAAACGATTTTTTGGAATACGACGAGCATTTCGGCAATTATTACGGCACACCGAAAAGCTTTGTACAAGAAACGTTGCAAAAAAAGTCGGTGATCTTGGAGATCGACGTGGTGGGGGCTTTGAATACGAAAAAGGCGATTTCCGAAAGCGTGCTGATTATGATTGCGCCGCCGTCGGTGAAAGAACTTAAACGCCGACTCGTCGGCAGGGGCACGGAAACGGACGACGATATTGAAAATCGTCTTTCTCGTTTAGAATATGAACTTGCGCAGCGGGACAAATACGATTACGTAATCGTCAACGACGATTTAGAACGGGCGATTGCGCAGATTGAAAACATTTTAGACGCAGAGTAAAAATAAGAAAAAAACACAGAATAAGGAGTGTAAAAATATGATAAATGAACCTTCGGTAGACGTAATGATCCGTAAATTAGGAACGGAAGAAGAACCTATCAGTCGCTATGCTTTGTGCACGATCGCGGCGAAACGCGCGCGTCAAATCATTGAAACGGAACGCAACCTTGGCATGCAGGATTCGACGGGCAAGGACAAAGAATTGCTTTCCGCTTGCAAAGATATTGCGGACGGAAAAGTAATCGTCGCAAAGGACTAAGGACGAATGGTGATTGCCTCGAAAATTCGGGGCATTTACTTTTAAGAGAGAAGGAAAAGGGGAGCGTATGATTGCGGAAGTAATCGTCGATATCGCGACGAGCGAAACGGACAGAATATACGATTATCTCTGCGACGATCACGTTGTCGTTGGCAGTCGCGTCCGCGCGCCCTTTGGCGGCAAGACTGTCCCCGGTTTTGTCATGCGCGTCAAAGAAAAATCCGACGTGCCCCCCGAAAAATTGAAAAAAGTAATTCCCTGCCCCGACGAACTGCCTGCGTTAAACGCCGAGTGTTTAGCGTTGGCGGAAAAGCTTGCGGCGCGTTACCGCGTGCCTAAGGCATTGACATTGCGGCTGTTTTTGCCGTCTGAAATGCGCACGGGCAAGGTGCGGGAATTGACGAAAAATTATGCCGAGCTTGCGTTGCCATTGTCGGAAATGAAACTTTCCAAAACGGCGAAAAATCAGCTTGGCGCGGTGGAATATCTTGCCCAAAACGGCAAGAGCGAATGTGCGTATCTCAATACTCTTTTCCCCGGCGCGGTGTCCGCGCTCGAAAAGAAAGGGTACGTAAAAATCACGAAAGAACAAATTTTGCGCGATCCGTATAAGAACGTAGAAAGTGAAAACGTGCGCCGTACGCTGACGGAAGAACAACGGCGGGCGGTGGACACGATCAACACCGATCACCGCACCGTGCAACTGATCCACGGCGTTACGGGGAGCGGTAAAACGGAGATATATCTCACGTTGATCGCCGAGTGTTTAAAAAAAGGAGAAAGCTCGATTTTTCTCGTGCCGGAAATTTCGCTCACGCCGCAGATGTTGTCACAACTCCGCGCGCGGTTTGGGAAAAACGCGGCGATTTTACACAGCGGGCTGTCGGCGGGAGAACGCTTTGACGAGTGGTGGCGATTGCGCACGGGCGAGGCGAAAATTGCCATCGGCGCGCGTAGCGCGATCTTTGCGCCTTTAGAAAATTTGGGCGTGATCATTATCGACGAAGAACACGATTCCAGCTATTCCAGCGAATCTGCGCCTAGATACAATACTTTTGACGTGGCGTTGCTGCGCGCGAAAAAGAACGGCTGTAAATTGGTTTTGGGCAGCGCAACGCCTGCGGTGGAAACGTACAAGCGGGCGCAAGAAGGGGAATTTTCTCTGATTCGTTTGGAAAAGCGAATCAACAAACGCCCGTTGCCCGAAATTATTATCGCGGATATGCGCCGCGAAGTGCGACGCGGAAACAATTCGGCGTTTTCGGGCGCGTTGAAAGAAGAGATTGAAAAATGTCTTGCCTTGGATAAACAGGCGATTTTATTTTTGAACCGTCGCGGTTATTCGCAAACGGTGATTTGCAAGGAATGTGGGTACGTGGCAAAGTGTGAACAATGCGACGTTTCGCTGACCTATCACCGCGAAGAAAATTGCTTAAAATGTCATTATTGCGGCTTGAAATATAACATGCTGTCCGCCTGTCCAGAATGTGGTGGAGTGAAACTTTCCTACGCGGGGACGGGTACGCAGCGGGTGGTTGCGGACTTGCAAAAGCTGTATCCGACGGCGCGCATTTTGCGAATGGACAACGACACGACGAGCGGTAAAGAAGGGCATTATAAGATTTTAAAAACGTTTGCCGAACACAAGGCGGATATTCTCGTTGGGACGCAGATGATCGCCAAGGGGCACGACTTCCCCGCGGTTACGTTGGTGGGGATTTTGGACGCGGATATGAGCCTGCATTTTTCCGATTATCGCAGCGGCGAACGCACCTTTCAGCTCTTGACGCAGGTAGCGGGAAGAAGTGGTAGAGCAGATGAAAAGGGAAAGGTTGTTTTGCAGACGTTCGATCCGGAAAACGAAGTGCTGCGCTTTGCAACGGCGTACGATTATCAGGGCTTTTACGACAACGAGATTTCTCTGCGCGCGGCGATGCAATTTCCGCCCTTTTCCAAGATCGTGCGGGTACTCGTTACGGGCGAAGACGATAAAAAGACGATCGAAACGCTGCGTGCGGTGTACGTTGCTTTGGAACAGTTATATACGGAAAACGGCGAAAAATTCCTGTTTTTTAACAAGATGCGCGCGCCCATCAAACGCATACAAAATAAATACCGTTATCAGGTGTTAATGCGGCTTTCGGATACGTCCGTTTTACCGCAAATTTATGATATTTGTGCGGACGCGCGGACGCGCGACGTGTTGGTTTCGGTTGAAGAAAATCCCGCAAATTTAAGTTAATAAGAAAGAAAAAACTCATTAGGAGTAAAATTATGGCAATTAGAAACGTTGTACAGGTCGGCGACGACGTGTTAAGACAGGTATGTTTTCCGGTAGAAGAGTTTGACGAAAAGCTGTGGAAACTGCTGGACGATATGAAAGAAACGGTAAAAAAGGAAGAGGGCGCAGGTCTTGCCGCGCCGCAGGTGGGCATTTTGCGCCGCCTTGCGGTGGTGGACGTAGACGAGGGGTATTTTGAACTAATAAATCCCAAAATCGTTGCGCAAAAAGGAGAACAGAGCGGTTGGGAAGGGTGTCTTTCCGTCCGTGGTAAAAGCGGTATCGTTTCCCGCCCTATGAAAGTGACGGTGACCTATCAGGACAGAAACGGACAGCAGCAAACGATTAAGGCAAAAGGTTTTTTTGCCCGCGCAATCTGTCATGAACTCGACCATTTGGACGGCGTTTTGTATATCGACAAGGCAACGCATATAGAGCAAGCATAAGATGCTCTTTTATGGACGAATAGGAGTAAAGATGAAAATCGTTTTTGCAGGCACGCCCGATTTTGCGGTAGCCCCTTTGAAAAATATCATAGAGAACGGCTACGAAGTTGTGGGCGTGATCACGCAACAGGACAAGCCGCAGGGGCGAAAAGCGATTTTAACGCCGCCCCCTGTTAAAACGTTGGCGATTTCCTATAATATTCCCGTTTTGCAGCTCGACAAAATCCGTGACGAGATCGACGCGGTCAAGGCGCTCGGCGGGGATCTTTTGGTCACTTGCGCATACGGGCAAATTTTAACGCAGGCGGTTTTGGATTGTTTTCCCAAGGGCGTTTGGAATATCCATGCGGGGTTGTTGCCGCAGTATCGCGGCGCTTCGCCCATACAAAGTTGTATTATCAACAGCGAAACGGTAACGGGCGTTTCCATTATGAAAACGGAGCTGGGCTTAGATAGCGGCGACGTACTGTGCGTGACGGAAACTCCGATTTTGGAAACGGAAACGTACGGGGAATTATCCGATCGGCTTTCCGTGATCGGGGCAGAGCTGATCGTGGACGCGCTTGCAAAAATTAAAGGTGGAAATTACGCTTTGACGCCGCAGGCGGCGGACGGCGTACAGGTCGTTCGCAAGATCAACAAAGAACACGCGAAAATCGACTTTAATCGCCCTGTAAACGAGCTGATAAATTTAATTCGGGGTATGAACCCCGCGCCCGTCGCGTATGCGATTTTAGGTGAAAATAAACTGAATATTTACCGCGCGGAAAGGGCGGTTTTGACGGACGAAGAAAGCGCGGCGTTTGCCGCGGCGAAGATCGGCGAAGTGCTTTCGGACAAGCCCAAACGTGGGTTGCTTGTCAAATGCGGGGACGGCGCGATAAAACTGACGGAAGTGCAGCTTGCGGGCGGCAAACGCATATCGGGGGGCGATGTTATCAACGGCAGAAAAGTGCAAAAAGGGCAGGTGTTTACATGCTGACGAACCCCGTTTACGATCCCTTTCAAATTTTGACAAAAATCTATTCGGACGGCGCGCACGTAAAACAGGCGATTGCGGACACGTACATAGAAGAGCAGTACCGTTCGCGGACGGTGAAAATCGTGTACGGTGTGCTGGAAAACGACGGATATTTTGATTATTGTATCCGCTTTTACGCGCCCAAAGCGCCAAAGCTTGCCGTGCGGACGATTTTGAAAATTTCGCTGTATATGCTCCTGTTTATGGACAAAAAACGGTACATGATTACCGATTGCGCGGTCGATCTTTGCAAAAAATTGGGCAAGAGCGGCGTGAGCGGTTTCGTCAATGCGTTTCTGCGCAGATTTGATAAAAACGCGGTGGATGGCGGGTTGCCAAAGGGATTGCAGGGCAGAGCGATCGCTCTTTCTTATCCGCAGTTTGCCTTGGAAATGCTGGTAAAAGAATACGGAAAAAGGGCGGAACAAATCGCAGCGGCAAAGAGCGCGGGGGTGTCCGTTCGCTTTGTAAAGAACGCCGAAAAATATACGCAAAAGCCGCATATCAAAACGCCCTTTGACGGTAATTATATCTTTGAAAATTTTGTGCGCGACGACGGGTTTGACGACGGCGAATACACCTTTCAATCGGTGGGCAGTATCGCCATTTGCGACTGTGTTTCCCCGTGTGAAAGCTTGCTCGATTGTTGCGCCGCGCCAGGCGGTAAACCGGTACTTTTGGCGGCGACAGGTGGGCAGGTAACTTCCTTTGTGTTGCAGGACCA
>JAZSJN010000168.1:0-10883 GCA_045534315.1 Candidatus Scatosoma sp. | reverse complement strand
CGTTGTTGGGTAAATTTGACCAGGAGATGACAAAGCTCATAGGTGGCGTGCGTAATTTCCAGAACCGCCCCGTGCAGGAGATTTGGCACAACGATGGCGACCAGGTGCTTGCATTCTCGCGCAAGGATTTGATTTTTGTGTTCAACTTCAGCCCCACACGCTCGTTCACCGATTACGGCTTGCTCGTGCCCGAGGGCTCATACTCCATTGTGCTGAACACCGATTCGGTACGCTTTGGCGGTAATGCCCTTGTGGATGAAACGCAAACACACTTCACACAGTATGACAAACTGCACGCGCGCCGCAAGAAAGGCTGGCTGATGCTCTATCTGCCTGCACGCACAGCGCTTGTGCTTAAAAAGAATAAAGAATAATGAGAAACTCCGGGGAGAGACGCCTGCAGAATTTCATCACAGGTTTTTGTGCTGTCTGCTTTGCGATATTCAGCTTCACGTTTGTAGCGATATACAAATCGCCGCTCATTGAGATGGTGTACAACTGCATCGCAACGGGCAAACTGCAATACAACGGCTATGTGCTCTCCGGTATTCTGACGGCTATTCTCGTTGGCTTGGCATTGTGGCTCAACCGCTTTGCCAAGTACCAACGCGAATGGACGGCGATGGCATTCCTGCCGTCGGCACTTATCTTGGCATTCCTCACCGATATTCAACGCAGAAACGCGAATCCCTTCCGCGTACATATTTTTCGCTACGTTCGTGGCGCTTGTGCCGCCTACCGTCGTAGATGCTTGCTCACTGTCGCCGATCAAGATAACTTCTTTCTTTGAAAAGTTTGGATGCGAGCTCATTTCCAACTGCATACGCTCCAAACCGCCCGCAACGTACGTACCTTGAATGGGTTTAAGTCCCATAAGCACGGCTTTTGCCTCCGCTTTGCCCGCTTCCGTCGCATTACGCATGGTCATAACCACTTCGCCAGACGCAGCATAAGACACCAAAATGATACCGTCGCTGGGGTTAAATTGCTCAATTAAGAACGATGCCGCGTCTTTTGCTTTTTGCATCTCGCCATTTTCATTCATGCTTCGCGATACGTCGATAACAATACCGTATAACGTCGCGTCATCAGGCGCGCCAAATTGAACGGGCAAGATATTTTCAAGATTTTCCAAATCGTTTGCGCCGTCCGTTTTTGCCTGCAATTGCAGATCCCCAAACGTCAATAAACTCTTCCCATACGTAGATACTGCTACGTTCAAATTATCAATAAATTGCGTATAGCCTTCTACCTGTTCGGGAAAGTTGATACTCGATATGACAATTTGGTCATATCCGCACAGCTCTTCAATGGTCGTAGGAACTTTTAATTTCTTGCGATCGTCCAAGTGTCTGCAAACTTCAAGTTCAATGTCGTCACCCGCAAAAAATTGCTCGGCGTTGTCCATTTCCCACTTCTCGTCGTTTGTTAAACTCGAACCAATAAGAAGAATTTTGCGCTTTTTTGTAATCTCTTGCGTAAACGAGTATTCGTTATTAAGCAAGAGCCCGTCTTCTTCATCTTCAACTGTCAAGGTATACGAAACCGTGTGCGAATTTCCGCTCTCTTCCGCGCCGTTTTCAACGCCTTCTTCCACGCTATTCGCCGGTTCTTGCGTTGTATCCAACGTAAATGCGTACTCGTTTTCCCCGGCGATCAAATCCACCGCCTCTTCAAAAACAAGCTCTTCTCCTTTGTAAAGTTTTACGCTTGCCGTCGTTGTCGTATTCGATTGAATATATGCAACGGCTTCCGTACCCTGCCCCGAATACGTTGATTGAACGTATTCTACGCTGTTAACCTGTATTTCGGCAACGTCTTGCGGCAAGGTTGCGTCCACAAAAATTGCGTTTACGTGAATATCCTTTTGTTGCAGTGTTGCAATCGTTTCGCGGAGATCGCTTTCGTTTGCACCGTCCGTTTGATTTGCGTCCGTGATTAATACGATATGCTTGATTACGTTCGGTTTAAATAAGCTCGCCGTGTAGTTGAGCGCGCCGTAAATATCCGTTGCGCTATCGTCTACCGTAGCCTCCGATACGGAAGTAATTTTCGTGCCCAATGCGTTATGCACTACTGCATCCTTACCGAAACAGACAACCCCCATCTTGGAATTTTTCGGCAATTTACCGCGTACTTTTGATATGTACCCGTCCACTTCATCAAAATTCAAATGCGAAGAATAGGATACGTCTGCCACCACGTACACGTTTGTTTCCGTAACGATACGCGTTGCGGACAAGCCCGCCGACGCCAACGTTACGCACACGATCATCAAAAGATGTAAGATGAGCGACGTTATTACGTGTTTATCACGGTTCTGTTTTCGGAAAGAGATAAAAAACGGAACGAGTATCAACGCAAGTAACGGAATGGCTATGAGTAACAAATACGGATTATCGAAGCTGATATTTGTCATAACAATACACCACCCAGTCAGCGATGAACATCACGGAAAGTAACGCAAATATCAAAATCAATTTGTCGTATTTGCCGTCCGTTCTTCCGTCCGTTGCTTCGCCGTTAATACGGAACTCTGCCTCCGTTTGCAAGGGAGCACGCTCCGTTTCGGGAAGTTGCACGTATACGTTATACGTTCTTGAATCGCTGTTCGTGTTCATCGTAATCGTATATACGCCCACTTCCGCAAGCCGATAGTTATCTATCGTGTTCAACGTTTTTAATTCTTTTTCGCCCGAAGGACTGATAATTTCAATACTTTGACAATCGGGCGCAGCGTTCATCGCGAGCGTTTCACCACAATCATACGTGTATTTATCCAACACTTTCGGGAATGAATATTCTAAAATATTACGGATCAGTACCGTATAATCATACGTCAACGGGAAATTGGATTTGTGCAAGTCAAATGCAAAGACCACTTCGCGGTTGCCGTAACCGTTTTCACCAATGAAAATCATAGGCGAACGATTATACGTGTACAAAATTTGGAAATTACTGCTGTATTGTAATGCTCCGTATTTTTGATAACTGTCAATGTACACAGGCGTATCGCTAAGATCTTTCGTCAACGTCTGCACAAGCGTTGCCGTCGACGTGGAAAGGTTCAGCTTTCCGCCGTTTTCTAATTGATTTTCCCCGTATGCGCTAAAACCAGATTGCGGCAGATTGCCATCCAAGTTAAACAGCCATACTGCGCCGTCTTTGGGCATAGTTTGGGGATTGAAACAATCAAAAATATATAAATCGTAGCCGCTTTGTCCGGCGTAATCTTCCGTCTCAATCTTTTCTATCGCCGCCGTTCCCGCAACTTTTAACGCCGATTCCAAGAAAAACGGTTGATCGCTGACGAGAAGCACTCGGTACGCGTTTTGACTTTCTTCGCTGAAAAGCAAACTACTGTTATCCAATTTTTGTCCGTCGCTATCCAAAATCAACGCTTCGATTTTATGGAACGTGCCGTTGAAAACGATCGGTTCTATCGGGGTCTTTTCACCTTTTACAAGGGATATGTTCTGCGTTGAAATCGCCTTTTCTTCCCCGTCTTTATAAAATTCCACCGTCAGTTCTTTATCGCTTTCATAGGATATAACGTTTGCAGTAACGGTTACCGTTTCCAAATTCGTTGTATAAGTAAAATCGGAAATCGCATAGTTTTCCGTTACGATTGACAAGTTTACAACCGTGATGTTTTCCGTTTCCGAATAACTCTTATCCGTAAACAAGTACATATCCAGCCCGCTGTTTTCTGCAAAAGCACTCTGCGCGCCGAGCAGCGCCGTTTCCATAGCCGCTTCCCCGCCGCCAACCTGCAATTCGTCCAACATTCTGAGCGTTTCACCCTTGTCGTCGTAATTTTCGCAAACGATTTCGTAAGTGTCGCCAATGCACACCAACGTATACGTGCTACCGTTCGCCGAATCTTGAATGATGTCACGGATACGCCCTTTGCCTTGCTCAAACAAAGAATCTTCGTTTAAGCCCGCCGACATACTGCCCGATGAATCCAAAATAAAGTAATACTGCCTAGCAACGTCCTTTAACATAAATACGGGATGCGCAATCGCGAGTGAAATCGCTGCGACCGCCAAAATCTGTAAAATCAAAGCGATCAAACCCGCAATCATCGTCAATGGATTTTTGCGTTTTAAAAAACGTTCGCTCAGCGTCCACAGATACGTAGAGGATACGGTCTGTTCGGTATATTTATTTTTGATGATGTATATGAGAATTAAAATCGGTATCCCGATCAATCCCCATAAACCCATAGGATATAAAAACCTCACTTTACTACTCCCATATCCGGTAAGTTTTCAAAGAATATCTTTGTAATTGCGTCGTCCGCCGACACCAGCAAATATTTTGCCCCGCGGGAAAAACAGTAATTTCTGATTCTACCCGTGGCGTATTCCAAAGCTTGCTTATACGCGCGCGCAATTTCTCTATCTATATTCTTTCGGTATTCCTTTTCCATATCTTCGGAATCGAATAAATGCATTTTTCCGCGAAGTTTAGGGTTGAGTTCATCATCCGAGAGCAATTGTAAACACAATACGTCTCTCTTTTTCTCTACCAAATAATCAATCGCGTCTTCATAATTGTTCTCAGTCAAAAAGTCGGAAATAATGATAGACAAACCGTCGCCCATACCGACTTTCGATTGTAAAATGGCTTCGCTAATATAGCTGTCACCATCAAACTCAATCTCGTTTAATTTGAATATGCTCTGCGCGTAAGCATCCTTTCCCACGATCCCCGAAACGATTTCCTGTATCTGTTTATCCTTGACGATGTAAATAGATACCTTGTCGATTTCGTGCACGGAAAGATAGGCAAACGCCGCCGCAAGACGTAACGCCTGTTCCGCTTTTTTGCGTTTATTGTACATCATCGATCTACTCGCGTCAATATAAATACGCGTGTGCATCTGACGTTCGTCTAAGTACAACTTTTGGTACAGGTTATCCGTCCGCGCAAATACGTTCCAGTCAATTTTTGTAATATCGTCACCTGGAATGTATTCTCTATAATCGGCAAACTCACAGGAAGAACCGTAATTTTTACTCTTACGGTTGCCACCAAACAAACCGCCGATATTGTTTTCGAGCAACGTCTGCAACGTTTCAATCTGTTGCAAAAGTGCTTCGTTTATGATCCCTTTTGCCATAACCGTTTACTTAACCGTTTTTCTCGTTTCTTTGATCAACTGGGCGATTACGTCATCAACGGTAAGACGTTCGTTGACCGCGTTGTAATTAATTTTAATTCTGTGGCGCAGAACAGGACAAGCCAACGCGTCAATGTCATCTTTCGAAACGTTGTAGTTGCCGTTCATCAACGCACGTACCTTTGCACAAGTGATAAGCGCCTGTGCCGCACGAGGAGACGCGCCGTATTTGATATAATTTTTTGCCGTCGTCGACGCATCGCCGATTTCGGGATGGGTATTCGTTACCAGTTCCGTCGCATAACGCAACGCTTCTTCATGCACGGGCACAGTCGCCGCCAACGCACGCATTTCCAGCACCGTCGCGCCGTCCACAACCGTTTCCGCCGTTTCGTCCATCGTAATCTGCGTCATGTTGACGATGTCCATCAATTCTTTTCCCGTAGGGAATTTCATGATCAGCTTGAACATGAAACGGTCCATTTGCGCTTCGGGCAAAGGATACGTACCGTCCTGTTCAATCGGGTTTTCCGTTGCCAATACGAAGAACGGTTCATCCAAAACGTAGTTGTTTTTACCAACCGTAATTTTATGCTCCTGCATTACTTCGAGCATTGCCGACTGCGTTTTGGGCGTCGCACGGTTGATTTCGTCCGCAAGTACGAGATTTGCAAAAATAGGACCTTTGCGGAACACCGTTTGCATCTTCCCGTTTTCGTCCTTTTCAATGACGTCCGTACCCGTAACGTCCGAGGGCATCAGATCGGGGGTAAATTGGATTCGCGAGAACGGCAATTTAAATACTCTGCCAAGCGAGCGAACCAAACGTGTTTTCCCAACGCCGGGAACACCTTCTAATAATACGTTACCGCCGGCGATCATGGCTACGATTACGTTATTGATAACGTCCTCCTGCCCAACGACGTCCTTTGCAAGCTCTGTTTTGATCTGCGCGATCTTCTCGCTGAATTGTTTTACTCTCTCCGTGTTTTCCATATTGATTATTTCCTTGCTCTATGTTTTTTCGATACTTTAGTTTTATGCAATAGATCCTTCCGTTTCGCTTTTAACAAGCTGATCCATCTTTTCACTAATCCGTTTTAAATTTTCCGCATTTTCAACGAAGCCCTTCTTCAATTCCTGCTTGATCTCTTCCAGTTCGTTTTCCAATTGTTTAACGTCTTTCATTTCATTTTCTCCTTATTGACTTTTATTCTTTTGCTTCAGGGCCGTCTATATTGGATCCGCTGCCCGAAAGAGCGTCCAAATAGGAGCGGAGCATCTTTTCCATTTCCGGACTAATCGTCCCGTTTGCCACACCTTCCGCTATCAATGCGTTGATTGCGGCTTTATAATTATACACGTCGCCTTCAAATACTTTTCCGTACTCACAAATCACCTTCGTGTAATAATCGTACACCTGTTCGTTACTGGGATACTTGGTGCCTTCTTCAAAGAAATCGTCCCCGGATTCGTCCTTGTTTTCTTCATTCGAACCAAAATTGTCCAACCCTTCCAACTCCTCGCCGCCCCATTTGGGGATTTGCTGCGCAGGCAGTTGGAAAATGTATATCAACTCTTCAATCGTGTTATCCGTTACCGTACGGTTATCCGCCTGTTGCACCAACGCCGTCGTTAGCGGTTTTACGCTGTCGGTTAACGCGATTTCAATACTGCTGAACACCTGGCTATATTTCGACGAATCGGACGACAACGTAACTTGTTCTACGTCTTCGATCAACTTCGCGATTGCAATCACCAATGGGTCTTCCGCGCTTTCTTGCACTTTTGCAAATCTTGTTTTTAAGTCGGACACAAATTCCCCAATTGCGCTCAATATTAGATTTTTATCGTTTTCTTCGTTTTGGAACGCTACCTTTAACGCGTCCACCGTGCCGTTTAAATCGTTTAAGCCGATACCGATCGCAAACATTTCCACCGCTTTTAATTCTTCGTCGGAATTAGATTCTTCGTCGGAATTAGATTCGTCGCTAGAATTCGATTCTTCGTCGGAGAGTTGTTCAGCATCGGGAACAACTTCACTTTCCCAGCGAAGATGCCCATATATTCTCTTGTACGTGTTGTGATTTTCGACAAACTCGTCGATCACAACGATGATATCAACGAGTTCAGTATACAATTCTTCCGGGGTTTCAAACTCGTCCAATTGGACTTGCAACGCTTCCAATTCGGTAACTATCGCCGTTTTGACTGCATCTTCTGCGCTCGACGACTTTACGTTTTTGATAAGAGTTGCCAACTTGGTTTTTTGATCGTTCGTAATCTCGAATACGGTTTCGGATCCCCCAGGCGGAGGATTGTTCCCTTTCACCTCGTGTTGGGGAAGAACTAACCCTGATACGAATACCGCGATCGCGCACACAAGCGACGCTAAACATACCCACAACCCTTTCCATTTGAACTTCGAAAGTGTTAATCCATTTAAACGAGCCTCCGCGTCTTCGCGTTGTAAACGGATCATATCCGTCTGTTCGTTTTGAAATTCGATCATCGTTTGCACTCTGTCGTTGAGCGCAAATTCTTCGTCGAGTCTTTTCGCCAACTTTTTATCCTTTTGGTGAAAAAAGAGATACGCGATAGCCATCGCCGCAACAAACGCAACCACGGGAACGAGAACGTAGAAGATAACGTGCAGGGAATTTTTGCTCAGTTTGGAAATTAAAAGCAACGCGCCAACCGCAAGCAAGCCTGCGGCTAAACCCCAGATCAAACTGTTGATCAGGGTAATGCGCGTCTGTCTTTTTTTAAATCTAATAAATCCGCTTTGCATAAAAATCCTTCAATGTCTTCGCACGTTTTGTAACATAGTTCCGTAAATGTGAGAAAATATATTTACACTTTCACATTTAAACAACTATACAAATCTATTCTATCACTTTTTTCTTGTCAAGTCAATAATTTTGATAGAAAAAAAAATGATAATTATAATATAATTATTCTCTTTTTGAATTATTTCACATGATTTACACAATACTGTGTTTTCTCGGCCGTTTTATATGCTTAAATTGGCAAACACCTGCCCAATATCTTCGGTAAACAGCAATTCGGCGCGGCAATCCACGCTCGTCGGCGTACGATTGACCACAATCAGGTGTTCTCCTTTAAAATAGCGCAATAAACCCGCCGCGGGGTATACGACCAAAGACGTCCCGCCAACGATCAGCGTTCTTGCTTTCTCTATTGCACGAATCGCCCCTATCACCACGTCATCGTTCAAGCCCTCTTCATACAATACGACGTCTGGTTTTATCAAGCCACCGCAATCGCAATACGGCACGTCGTTTTTTGCCAAGATCGCGGACATGGTATGCCCTTTTTTGCATTTCATACAATAATTTCGCCAAACGCTGCCGTGCAATTCAAACACGTTTTTACTGCCCGCTTTTTGATGTAAGCCGTCGATATTTTGCGTAATGACCGCGCGAAGTTTCCCCTGCTCTTCCAAACGAGCCAAGGCAATATGGCATGCGTTAGGCTCCGCGTTAGGAAAGAGCATTTTATTCTTATAAAAGCGG
Organism: Candidatus Scatosoma sp.; assembly: GCA_045534315.1. Classification (GTDB taxonomy): domain Bacteria; phylum Bacillota; class Clostridia; order Christensenellales; family Borkfalkiaceae; genus Scatosoma. Next base: position 2,219 of record JAZSJN010000168.1, on the reverse strand, counting down.
TAAAATTCGGCAGTATTCGCCATAAAAAAGGAATGTGAAACCATCCGTTCGGGCGGATAAGCATATTCTTGCGCGTATAATCCGTCCGTAGAACGGAAATCGGGAATACCGCTTTCCGTGCTCACCCCAGCACCACCGAAAAACACAGCGTTACCTTCGCTGAGTATCTCTTGAAACCATTGTATTTTTTCTAAATAAGTTTTATTCATCACGTACCATCCCCCACTTTCCGACAAAAAAGACGCGGCTTATACCGCGTCTTTTTTTGGTTTAGTCTTCCAAGCCTTCGTTAAGCTTTGCGAGCAGTGCGTCCAAATCTTCGCCATGAACCGCAACCGCTTCCGCAACTGTTTCGCCGTGCGCCATCGCGCAACCGAAACAATGCATCCCCGCCGCCATCAAAATTTCAGGCGCGTTGGGATTGATTTCCAAACATTCTGCAATCAAAGTATCTGCTGTAATTTTAGCCATTTTTTTATTCTCCTTTTATTTTTTTCTATTATTATTGTAACGCGTTTGTCGTATATTCAAACACGTTTTCCCCAATTAACGATACGTGCCGAGTATTTTTTTTATCGGTTCGCCCGACGGAACGCAAACTTCATCGCCGTTTAAAAGGCTTTGCATGATCGATTGCGCACGCGCCCATTCGTCGGCGTACCCCGCCAACTCCACCGCATTTTTTGCCCTTAAAAAATCTACCGATCGTCTTTCCAAATCATGCCCATCTGAGCCGATACAATGCACAAAGCCGTGTTTTAAGAGTGCGAATGCAAACTTTTTTTCTCTTTTTTGCGTAAACGCACGAGCATTGACCTGTATCAGACAGCCGATATCAATCAGCTGCGACACGATCGACGGCTTTTTTAAAACTTCGCGGTAGCGTTCCACGTGCGCGATAATCGGGGTGTATCCCGTATCGTACACAAAATCGGCGAGCGCTGGCAACAGCCTGTCCGTCCATTTTTCCATAAAAGGCAACTCAATCAAAATCGCGGTTGTGCCTTCGATGGCGAGCTTACAAAGTTGTTCGTATTCGGGAACGTTAATGCCTGTAAAATGCACTTCCGCGCCCAAACGCACAGTAATTCCGTCGGGAATATTTTCTTTCAAATGCTCGTATGCCGCGCGGCGTTGGGACAGGAATTTATCGGGATAGCGTTTGCCGTAATAATGCGGCGTGCAAAGCACCGTGGTAACGCCCTGCGCCTTTTCCGCGCCGAGCATTTCCACCGCCATTGCCGTATTCTTCGCCCCATCGTCAAGGTGGGGCAATATATGCGTATGAAAATCGATCATTTTCCCCTCCTACTAGACCTTTGGGGCAGTTGTTTTTGCTTATTTAAAGTATTGAACGCCACTTTCGAAAATCTTCATATCGAAATTGCCTTCGATATTCTTGTAAAGATTATCGCCCGTACGTTCGCTGTGTCCCATCTTACCCAAAACTCTACCGTCGGGGGACGTAATACCCTCGATTGCCCACATAGAGCCGTTGGGATTGAAAGGCGAAACCATCGTCGCGTTACCGCTAAGATCGGCGTACTGCGTTGCAATCTGACCGTTTGCTTTCATCTTTTCGAGTTCTGCCATCGGCGCAACGATCTTCCCTTCGCCGTGGGATACGGGTACTTTGTACACTTCGCCAACCTTACAAGCGGAGAGCCAAGGGGACAGGTTGGACGCCACGCGTACGTCCACCACCGTCGATACGTGGCGGGAAATATTGTTAAACGTAAGCGTAGGCGAATTCGCCGTCATTTCAGTCACGTGTCCATACGGTACAAGACCAAGCTTGATAAGCGCCTGGAAACCGTTACAGATACCGAGCGCCAAACCGTCACGATTGTTCAAGAGTTCTTCAAGCTGTTCCGCGATATACGGGTTGCGGAAGGTCGTTGCGATAAATTTACCGCTGCCGTCCGGTTCGTCACCGCCCGAGAAACCGCCGGGGAATGCGACGATATTCGCATTTTTAATCGCTTTGACAATGCGTTCTACGCTGTCTTCGATATCCGCTGCGCTGCGGTTGCGGACAACAACCGTTTCCACTTCCGCACCTGCAAGAATAAACTTGCGCGCGGTGTCGAGCTCGCAGTTCGTACCAGGGAACACGGGAATGAACACGCGGGGTTTTGCAATCTTCGTCGAGATATTCGTGTACTTTTGACCTGCCGTATAATCGCAAGCTTCCGCCTTACCCTCTGCGGGAGAAGTCG
>JAZSJN010000129.1:0-2125 GCA_045534315.1 Candidatus Scatosoma sp. | reverse complement strand
AGAAAGAGAAAGAGAAATTTGCGTCAAACGACTTTGGTTTCTTCCACGCAAGAAAGCACGGTTAAGAGCATGATGCCGTACAAGAAATAAGAGAAAGGAGAATAAAGAAGTATGCGTATTAAAAGAGCAGTAAACGCTGTAAAAAAGCGTAGAAAGATTTTTAAACTTTCCAAAGGTTACTACGGCAGCAAGAGCCGTTCGTACAGAATCGCTCGCGAAGCGGTTATGAAGTCCTTGAACTATGCGTTCATTGGCAGAAGAAGAAGAAAGAGAGATTTCCGTCGTTTGTGGATCGCAAGAATCAATGCGGCTGCAAGAATGAACGGTATGTCTTACAGCAAGCTTATGCACGGTCTTAACGTTGCAGGTATCAACCTTAACAGAAAGGTGCTTGCTGACCTTGCAGTAAACGATGCAGCGGCATTCACCGCGCTCGTTGAAAAAGCGAAAGCAGCGCTTTAATCGATAAAAAAGCCTTTTAGAAGTAAAAGGCTTTTTCCTTATTTTTGCAGAAATGATTTTAACGTCAAAAAATAATCCACTCATCAAAGAAACGGCTGCTTTAAAGGATAAAAAGGGCAGAAAAGAGCAAGGTCTTTTCCTTGTCGAAGGTCGCAAAATGGCAATAGAATGTCAAAAGAGCCGTTTTGTCGTTGAACGGGTATTCGTTGCGGAAAGCTACGCAGGGGAAAATCCCTTTTCAGGCGAAATTACCGTACGCGTATCCGACGACGTGTTCCGTTTTCTTTCTGATGAAAAAACGCCGCAAGGTATTTTGTGTCGGGTACGTATCCCCGATACGGGATTGCTTGCGCCCAAAGGCAGGTGTCTGTTTTTGGACGGTGTGGCTGATCCCGGAAACGTGGGCACGATCTTACGTACGGCAAACGCCGCAGGGTACGATCGGGTGTATTTGACCAATGAATGCGCCGATCCCTTTTCCCCCAAGAGCGTTCGCGCTAGTATGAGCGGCGTATTCTTCACGGAAATTTGTCGCGGTGATAGGGCGGAAATTTTGTCCCTTTTGGACGGGTTTCCGATCGTGATTGCGGACATGGGTGGGGTGGACGTGTTTTCGTTTGATCCCCCGAAAGAGTTTGCGCTTGTGATCGGAAATGAGGCAAACGGCGTTTCGGGTGAAGTGAAAAAAGTGGCGGCGCACACGGTAAAAATTCCGATGCGTAATACACAGGAAAGCTTGAACGCGGCGATTTCTGCGGGAATTATTATGTACGTCCTGCAAAAAGGACAAGTAGAATAAAATTAAGGAGAAAATAACATGTCAGGACATAGTAAATGGCACAATATACAGGCGAAAAAGGGTAAGGCAGACGCGGCGAAAGGCAGAATTTTCACTAAGCTCGGTAGAGAAATCGCGGTAGCAGCAAAGAGCAACCCTAATCCCGATACCAACAGCAAACTCGCGGATATTATCGCAAAAGCAAAAGCGGCGAACATGCCCAACGATAACATTCAGCGCAGTATCAAAAAGGCTTCGGGCGAAATGAGTGGCGCGGATTATAAAGAATTGACCTATGAAGGCTACGGCGTAGCAGGTTCGGCAGTCATTATCGTAACCCTTACGGACAACATCAACCGTACGGCGGGCGACGTGCGCGCAATTCTTGGTAAACATGGCGGTCAGCTCGGTCAAAACGGTTGCGTATCCTACAACTTCGACAATAAGGGGTATATCGTTGTAGAAAGAACGGTAGAGCTCGACGAAGATACGATGACAGAAATCGCGTTGGAAGCAGGTGCAGACGACGTAGTTGTCAGCGATGACGTTTACGAAATTTTTACCGATCCCGAAGTATTCTCCGACGTTCGCAAATATTTGGAAGACAAGAACGCGGAAATGATGGCGGCAGCGCCCAAAGGCAGAAGAAACGAGGAGGAAGAACCCAAAATTCGTTTTGTGCAGGCAGAAGTTGCGATGATTCCCCAAAACAAAATTACGCTGCCCGAAGATAAGGTGGCTACATTTGAGAAGATGTTAGACGCGTTGGAAGATCACGACGACGTACAAAACGTGTATCATAACGTAGAGCTTCCCGACGAAGAGGAAGAATAATTTAACGTTTTTCGCTTGACAAACATACCATATTATGGTAAAATAACGATA
>JAZSJN010000086.1:0-2400 GCA_045534315.1 Candidatus Scatosoma sp. | reverse complement strand
CAAGGAGTTGGCCATTAGTATTGTCTTCCTAAGACCGCTTGGCCTCCGACTTGTTGCTTGTTCCAGCGAGGCAAGGTAATCGGCGTATTCGGTGTTTTCTTCAAATTCGAAGTAGTCGGGTTTGGGAACGTAGCCGAATTCGCCGTCGCGCAGGACGTAGCACCACGTTTGATCGCCGATGGGATAATCCCCGTAATAGGCGCAAGTGAACGTCAGTTCGGTAAAGGAATCCCCGTCGGAAGGCGTGGTGTCTTCAAGGCGATAGGTCAGGTCGAAAACATAGTGCAAGTACGGTCGTGTAGGTAGATAGTCTACGAAAGCAAGGTGTTCCGTACGGACGTAACCTGTCAATTTTTGTGTGTACGTGTCCGTTTCTAAATATTCCACTTTGCAATACGTCGTACCGTAAGCGAGTAGATAGACGTAATAAGTTTTCGGGAGCAGAAACACGCCGTCTTTACCATTCTGCGACAGATAAAAATAAGCGTTGTCGGATAAAACGCAGGCGTACGTACCCGATTTGGGCGTTTCGGCGGCTTGCGAAAAACGTGTGGACGGCACGGCGGTTTGCGCCGACGCGATAAACGTCGGCGTATAAGGCGCAAAGAGCGCATATAGGAAAATTAGTAGGGACAAGCATGCCCGTAAAAGAAGTTTTTTCATTGTTCAGATACGCTCCACGCGGCGGCTATGCCACTTTGGTCAGTATGACATAATACATATTATAAGGGGCGTGCTCTGGCGTTTTTTGGGGGATTTGGAGAAAGAATGAAAGATATTGTAGAAAGAATATGTAGGATTGAAGCGGAGATGAAAAAACGCCGCGAAAGTGACTTTTTATCTACCTATAATACGGGCGAAAAGATACACGAAAAGCAAATGGCGTTTCATAAATGCCCAAAGAGAAACCGTTGGGTGTTCGGCGGGAACCGTTCGGGGAAGACGGAGTGCGGCGCGGTGGAGTGTGTGTATATGGCGCGCGGCGTGCATCCCTATCGGCAAAACCGTAAGGACGTGGGCGGGTGGGTGGTGTCCCTTTCGACGCAGGTACAACGCGACGTGGCCCAGAAAAAGATTTTGCATTATCTTCGCAAGGATCAAATCGTGGATATTGTGATGCTCAGCGGCAGAAAGGACGCGCCGGAACACGGCGTAATCGATTTTATCCGCGTTAAAAACGAGTTGGGCGGGAGCTCGGTAATCGGTTTTAAAAGTTGCGATCAGGGCAGGGAAAAATTCCAAGGAACGTCGCTGGATTTCGTGTGGTTTGACGAAGAGCCGCCCGAAGATATTTACGTGGAATGCCGTATGCGCGTCATGGATAAAAAGGGGGATATTTTCGGGACAATGACGCCCCTAAAAGGGTTGACGTTCGTCTATAACGAGATATATCTCAATCGCCATGCGGACAGCGAAGTTTGGTATGAGTTCGTCGAATGGCACGATAATCCATATTTGGACGAAAAGGAAATCAAGGCGTTGGAAGGGACTTTGGATGAGAGCGCTTTGCAATCCCGTCGATACGGGAAATTTGTGAGCGGCGGCGCGGGGTTGGTGTATCCGGAATTTGACGAACGGGTACACGTGATAGAGCCGTTTACCTTGCCCGCTGAGTGGCAGGACATGATTTCGATCGATCCCGGGTTGAATAATCCCCTTTCGGCGCATTGGTACGCGGTGGATTACGACGACAACGTGTACGTGATAGCGGAGCATTACGAGGCGGGGAAAGACGTCGATTACCACGCGGAGAAGATCAAGGAAATTAGCAAGCGCTTGGGGTGGCATACGGATGGGCAGGGTAGGCTGTGCGCGCTGATTGACAGCGCGGCAAAGCAAAGGACTTTGGGGAGCGTCAAGAGTGTGGTGGAGCTGTTTTACGAGCGGGGGATTTTGGTGAATCCGAACGTGGAAAAGGATCTCTTTTCGGGGATCGCGCGGGTCAAGAGTTATCTTAACCGACAGAACGGTTTGCCAAATTTGTACATTTTCAGCAATTGTGTGCATTTGATCAGCGAGTTAAAAGGGTATCGTTGGGGGAGCGGGGATCTGCCTAGGAAAGTGGACGATCATAGTTTAGACGAGATGCGATACTATTTAATGACGAAACCGAAAAAGGTGCGCGCGGAAGAAAAAACGGTGATCCAAAGGGATAAGGAGCGCAGAATACGCATGCTCAGACGGGGGAATTTTAATATGTAAGGAGCAAGAGTATGGAAAGTAAAAAGGAAGAAAAGATCGGGGAAGCGCTCTTGAAAGTTGCGCTTGGGTATCAGATTGCGGAAGTTACCGAAGAGTATGCCGAAGTGGACGGGGCGTTGAAACTTACAAAACGAAAAAAGACGAAAAAGGACGTGCCGCCCGATCTTAAAGCGGTGCAAATGCTGCTAGAAAGCGATG
>JAZSJN010000001.1:0-2946 GCA_045534315.1 Candidatus Scatosoma sp. | reverse complement strand
CCCACCTATATATACCGCTCTTTCACCAGCCTTTTGGTCTGCCGATACATTGATTATATCTTTCGCAGTACGACTGCCGTAAAAACATACCAACGACAGCGCCGCGCTAATAACAAAAACACCTAACTTACGCATTTTTTCCTCCGTTAAAAGGTAGTTTGCGTAAGCCAGGTATTTCTATTCTTAATTTTGCCCGTACTTTTGTCGAATTATCGGTTATTTTATGGAATTTTTGTATTCTTTTGCCTGTTTTATCAGTTCTTGAGCATGTTTGAATGCATATTCGTCCGAGGTTTCGCCGCCCAATAGACGGACAATTTCCTGTGTTTTTTCCGTTTCATTTAAGGGCAGGACGTTCGTTAACGTCTTTCCTGCGTTTTCTTCCTTTTGAATCAAATATTCCGCATCGCTCATTACGGCAATCTGCGCCAAATGGGATACGGCTAAAATTTGCGTATTTTTTGCAATTTGCGCCAATTTTTCCCCAACGACCTTCGCCGTTTTACCGCTAATCCCCGCGTCGATTTCGTCGAAAATATACGTACAAATCTCGTTCACCTGCGAAAGTTGCGTTTTTACCGCCAACATAAAACGGCTCATTTCACCGCCGCTGATAATTTTGCCAAGCGGTTTCATCGGTTCGCCCACGTTTGCAGAGAACAGAAAACAAATATCGTCCAAGCCGTTTCCATTCGCGCGGTGCACGTCTTCTTCGCCATATTCTTTAAAATCGATGGTAAATTGTGCGCTTGCAATATTGAGCGTCTTTAATTCGTCTGTAACTCGTTGACAGAAAGCTTTGCCGTGTTTTTGGCGTAAATCGGTCATTTCACGGCAAGTTTTATAAATCTTCTTCTCCGTTTTCGCCTTTTCCGCCGTCAATTCCGCATATTTACCTTCACAATCGGATAACAGATCATATTCTTCGCTAATGGACGCCAAATATTCGTCTATCGCCTTTTTATCCGCCCCATATTTGCGTTTTAAAGCGCGGATTGCATCCAATCTCGACTCCGTTTCCATCGCTTCGTTTTCGTCAAAATACAGCTCTTCACCCATATCCGACAAAGTTGCGGCAATATCTTCCACTTCGCCCGCAACCCCTTCCAAACGGTCGCAAATTGCCGAATATTCTTCGTCTAAACGCGCGATATTCATAAGAGAACGGTTGGCAAAACGCAAGCCGTCCGACACGCCGCTTTCGCTCTCTAACGCCGACAAAGCGTCGCGGAGCGCGGCAATAATTTTTTCCAAATTATTTATTTTGTTGCGTTTGGCGATAAGCTCTTCTTCTTCGCCGTCTTTCATATTGACCGTTTCGATTTCGTCAATTTGAAAGCGCAAAATATCCAAACGGCGGCTGCGTTCCTGTTCGTCCCCGCCGAGTTTTTTAATCTGTTCTTCAATATGCCGTTTTTCTTTGAGCAAAACGGACAAATTCTCTTTTGCTTTCGCCATTTCCATGCCGATTACGTCGTCGAGCATCTTCAATTGATTGCTTTCTTTTAATAAAAAGAAGTGTTCGCTCTGTCCGTGGACGTCCACAAGAGAATCGGTGACTTGACGCAGCATCGTCGCCGTAACGGTATTTCCATTGATTTTAATGGCGTTTTTGCCGTTTTCGGAAAATTTCCGCGAAATAATGATTTCACCGTCCGAATCAATATCCATTTCCCGCAAAGAAAGCACCGCTTTCGACGTTTCAGGCACGGAAAATTCCGCTTTGACCATACATTCCGTTTCACCATAGCGAATCATAGAACGGTCCGCTTTTGCACCCAAAACGAAATTTACGGAATCGAGAATTACCGATTTTCCCGCCCCCGTTTCGCCCGAAAGGACATTTAAGCCTTGAGTAAACGTTATATCTGCGCTTTCAATCAGCGCAACGTTTTTAATGGTCAGCCTTTGCAGCATATCTATCTCTTATCCCTTTTTGTTTCGCCAAACCGTAAAAATTATTTGATAAAGTTTAAAATTTTATCTACAACCATTTCCGCGCCCGCATTATCCGCACATACGACAAGTAAAGTATCGTCGCCCGCAACAGAACCTACGATTTCTTCATGGTTTAACTTATCAACGACCGTACCTGCGTTCGCACCGTTCCCGCTCAACGTCTTAATCACCACGAGATTTTGCGCCGCTTTTACTGAAAGTACGCAATCGCGGAATAAACTCTTCATTTTTGGAGAGATTTCCCCTTCACCGTCATTTATGTATGCGTAACGGTATTTTTTTTCAATTCCGGCAACCTTAAACAAGTGAAGATCTCGAATATCTCGCGAAATCGTCGCTTGCGTTACCACATAATTGAGCTTATTAAGCTCTTCGCAGAGCTCTTCCTGCGTTTCAATTTCCTTGTGCGAAATAATCTCTAAAATTTTCGCATGTCTAGCTGACCTTAACATAATGTACCCCTTTATCCGTTTAATTTATTTCGTACTCTTGCAAAAAAATCGCTGTTCTCTTTCACCGGGAAATCCGCTGTGAAATCCGCTTTTTTGATCATCATTTGCGCGCCTTCAGGAAGTGCGGCAACAACTTTTCCGTCCGCTAAAACCATTGATTTCCCTTTGTCTATCGAGATTGTAAACTCGTCGGTGTCCGAAAAGACGATTGGACGCGCGCGCATGGAAAACGCGCAGATCGGCGTCATCATAATCACGGGTACTTCGGGGGTTAAAATCGCCCCGCCTGCTGACAGGGAATACGCCGTAGAACCGGTAGGCGTACAGATCAGCAAACCGTCGCCTGCAATCACGTCCACTCCCTCTTTTGCCTCAACCTTTAACTGCAAAATTTGCGTAGAATTCGTCGATAATAAGCCGTAATCCCTTTGCACGGAAATCTCATTGAGCGCATAGTAGGTTTTGTTGTCAATCGTAAGCTGCAATAGGCTGCGTTTTACGATACGGCAAATCCCTTTTTCTAAGGCAGAGAGCA
>JAZSJN010000061.1:0-12249 GCA_045534315.1 Candidatus Scatosoma sp. | reverse complement strand
CATTAACAAATGGTTGCTAGGATCTTCTTCGCGCCCGACGTCTTCGGAAATACGCGCCGCCACAGGCACGGCAGAACCACCTGCACTGCCAATCAACGGGTTAATTTTGCCACCAGAAAGTTTACACATAATTCGCGCCACCAACAATCCGCCAATCGTACCGCAAGAAAACGCAACCAAACCAAGCCCAATAATACCGAGCGTGCTTAATTGCAAGAATGTCGCGCCATACGCTTTACAACCAACCGAAACGCCTAAGAAAATGGTTACCGTGTTCATTAAACCGTTTTGTGCCTGCGAGGAAAGTCTGTCGCATACCCCACATTCTTTCAGCAAGTTACCGAGCATCAACATTCCAACCACAGGCACGGCATCAGCCAACAAAATACCCACAACAAGGGTTACCAAAATCGGGAAAATTATCTTTTCGACTTTGCTAACCGTACGGAGCGGTTTCATCTTGATTGTACGCTCCTTTTTAGGAACAAACAAACGCATAAGCGGTTTTTGGATAATGGGAATAAGCGCCATGTACGAATACGCGGCAACCGCAATCGCTGAAAGTAAATCCATAGATTTACCGTTAAACATAGACCAGGACGACATTTTTTGCGTTACGTAAATAGCCGTAGGACCGTCCGCGCCACCAATAATTGCAATAGACGCCGCTGCTGCAACGTTAAAGCCAATAACGCTCGCCGCGATTAACGTTAAGAAAACACCCAACTGCGCCGCCGCGCCGATAATCATGCTCTTGGGATTGGAAATGAGCGGACCAAAGTCGGTCATCGCGCCAATGCCAAGGAAGATGAGCGGCGGATAAATAACGTTTTGCACGCCGTAGAACAGATACCACAAAAGCCCTCTGTCTTGTACGTTTTCGTAGACGTGTGCCGCTTCGTAGAAAATCGATCCATCCGCAAATTTAAACGTTTCCGGTAAAGCAAGTTCTGCAAAAGTCGTTTCGTTTAAAGTATTCGTAGACATTAACTGTTGCAATTTATCAAAAACTTGCGCGTATTGATCCGCAGAAAGATATTGTGATAATTGCGTAGGCTCTACAATTTTAACAGGATCGGGATACGTACCCCAAACAACCTTATATGCCCCGGGAAGATTAATCAAGAACATGCCGAAAGCGATGGGCAATAAAAGAAGCGGTTCAAATTTCTTCACGATCGCAAGATACATCAACACGAACGAAATGATAAGCATTACGTAGTTCGGCCAAGTGCTTGCAAACGAGCCGCTGTTAAAGCCCAACGAATTCCATAAGTTTTTAAACATATCCCCGAAATTCGCAAGTATATTATTATACATAATAGAAACTCCTTATTCTATTACTTAACCGATTACAGCCAATACTGCGTCCGATTCAACGTTTGCGCCTTTTGCAACTTGGAAACTAACGACACCATCACAGGGAGCGGTAATATCATTGTCCATTTTCATTGCTTCAAGCACGAGAATAGGCTGATCCTTTTTAACGCTTGCGCCTTCTGCAACAAGCAGATTTTTGATAAGACCAGGGAACGGAGAAAGAACCTTTTCGCCGTTTGCAGGCGCTGTTGCCTTGGGCGCTGCCACGGGCGCGGGAGCTGCTGCCGCGGGAGCTGCGGGTGCTGCAGGTGCCGCTTTAACCGACGTTACAACGGGTACAGACGCCGTCGCGCCTACTTCTTCTACACCTACTTCATAAGTTTTTCCATTTAAAGTGATAACAAAATTACGCATGATTTTTCTCCTTAAATTCTCTTAATTCTCTTAACCGTAAATTCACATTTCGGATTGTTTTGCTGATAATATGCCATGATCGCCGCCGTGATAATCGCTACCGTTTCGTCCGTGATTTCCTCGTTTTCGGTTTTTTGCGCGGGCTGCGCTTTGGGGAGTTCTTTTTCTTTTGGCTGCGTTTTTTTCGCTGTCTTATCCCCCGCCTTACCCGTCGTCTTTGTCATGATCTTCCCGACAAGCCAAACGACGAAAATCAAAAACGCGATACCGACGAATACAACGATAAAACCGAGCAATGCATATAAAGCCGCCTCGCCTACACTGCTAAATTCGCGTGTTTTATCCGCCGCGCCTGTTAATAAATTCCAAATCATAAGCGCCCCCTTACCTTGCCAACATCTGCAAGGAAGAAATCAAATATTGCTTAATGAACTGCGGTTCAACAATCGCGTCAATATATCCGTCTTTCGCCGCGTTGATGGGATCGGAATTTTCATCCGCATATTTCGCCGCAAGAGCAGCCTTGTCCGCCTTTTCATTGCCAAGCTCGATCTGCGCGCCTTGTACGCTATCAAAAAGAGCGATTTTCGCGTTTGCAAACGCGCACGTGTAATCAAATCCAATTGATTTGGATGCAAACAAGGAATACCCTAAGCCAATTGCTTTTTTGTATACAACCGAGATTTTTGGCGCGGAAAGATGATAGAAACTATCCAAATATTCCGCCATTGCTTTCAAAACAAGGCTATTGTTTGCGCAAGCGCAAGGGCAAATTCCTTTCGTGTCCGTAAACGTAATATACGGCAAATCGTAATAATACGCAAGATTCGCAAACGCTTTGAGTTTTTCGATTTTTCCCGTTGTCAACTCTACACCGTTGTCGCTACCGTCGAAAATAACCGCCGCAACCGCAATACCACCGATACGCCCGAGCACCGTTTTGATTTCAGGCTCGCTATTTGCGTTGATTTCAATGGGGTTTTCAAAGATCGAAAGAACGGTTTCAGCCGTAACGTTTTCGTTTAAAATCGGCGCTGTTTCGTTTAATTCCGCGTCTACAACGTTCGCGCGGAGTAAATCGGCAAGCGTCAAAATCTTTTCGCGCGCATCTGCCAAATCTTCCACTTCAAGAGAAACAAGATTCGCTTTATCAAGCGCTTTCGCGCCGCCGACTTCTTCCTTGGTCAAATTTTTACCCGCCTTTGCAGATAAAACGAAAGGACTGTTGACAGCCAAAACACTCTTATTTTTAACAAACAAAGTAAAATCCGCAATCGCCGCAAGCATTGCCGCCGCGCCGTACACTTCGCCGTTTACGATCACGTATTGGGACGTGGCGTTGTTGTTGAGCTGGGTAGCCTTCATGAGCACACTCGCCAAGCCTTCCAGCACCGTAACCCCTTCACCCACTTGTACGCCGTGCGTATTTAAAAGATATACGACGGGGATCGCATTCTTTTCCGCAACGTCCAAGCATTTTACGATTTTGTCGCAGCTTGCCTTGGAAACGCCGCCGTCAAGAACCTTAAAATTCTGCGCGACAATATAATACGGATAACCGTCGATCGTAGCGTAACCGGTGACTACGCCTTCCCCTTCGGCATTTTCTCCGTAAAATTCGTTTTTAGAAAAACTGAATGCAGATAACTCGACAAAGCTCTCTTCGTCAACGAGCGCCGCAATATCCGCGCGAATCTCTTTACCCGCGCCGATAATTTTCGTTTTTCTTTCTTGCAGTAACTGAATTTTATCCATGTTTTTTCCTCCAAGAAAATTCCTTTTTTTATTCTAAACTTTCTCATTTTTGGCAAAATTTTGCCAACTTTCGACCAATTATCATTATACAGTAAAACCGCGCAAATTGCAAGGATTTTAAGAAAAATAATTTTCTATTTTTATAAAAATTTTTCCACTCTATTTTCCTTTTCGCCGTTTCGCTTTTAATACGTCGATTTTTCGTTGAATTTTATCCATATTTTTATATATACAAACGATAGCAAGGGTTAAAAATACCGCAAAGACACACCAAAGTATAATCCCCCACCAAGTATTAAAGGGAATAAAATCCACCGAAAAACAAGTGGCGGATAACGCCAATACGCGCGACAATATGATAATCCCTGTAAAATATCCCCACGACATAGTAGACAGCCCTGCCAAAAAGCACAAAATATCATCGGGAAAAAGGGGCAATAAAAACATCAACGACAAAAATAAGTTGTCTTTCCCTTTTAATTTCTTTTGCCACTTTTTTAACGTATCTTCCCCTACCATCCAAGAAACCGCTTTGTTTCCCAGCTTTCTTCCTATCCAAAACGCTAAAAACGAACCAAGTACAATCCCAATAAAACTATAAATCAACGTTTTAAACGCCCCAAAAAGCGCAATCCCGGCGATCGTGCTAACGATACTTGGAATAGGCAAAACGACCACCTGCAAAAATTGTAAAAGCACGTATAACAAGGGCATCCACACCCCTGCTTTTTGCAAATATTCTTTAAAGAGTTTTTCATCTCGAAGCACCAAAAAGAAACCCGTTTTTTGTAATAGGTATACAAGCAACATGCAAAACAGCGCAAAAATATATAGACTCAGCATGGATTTTGCAAACGTTTCCTTTCCTTTTAACAGAAAAAACAGGGACAAAATATATCCCAAATAAATGGATACGGTCAAAACCGACGCCCAAATAGGAAAATGCAAAACCCCAATACCATTCCACTCTGCAAGCAACAGTACCCCGAAAATAACACACCCTAACGACAAAAGAAAAAAGACGGAGCAAAAAAGAAACATGCTTTTTTCTCCGTCTTTGTTTGTTTGCGTATTTTTCGTCATTATTTGCCCTACTTACTATATATTTGTTGTTTTATATAGTATTGCCAAAGGGCTTGGTTTTATTCGCTTTCTGTTTCTTCTTTGGATAAAAGCTCTTCGGGCGGCAAGCTTTTCCTAAGCTCGGTAATTGCGCCGCGCGCCAACTCGTCGCAGCGGTTATTTAGCTCGTTATCCGCGTGCCCTGCAACTTTATGAAAGGTTACTTCGTGCGTTTGCGTAAGGGAATACAATTCTTCCCATAAATCGACGTTTTGCACCGCTTTTCCGTCCGCCTTTTTCCAACCGCCCTTTTTCCAAGCATAGATCCAGCCGTTAAGATAGGCGTTTACGGTGTACGCCGAATCGCTGTACACGTCCACCGCGCAAGGATATTTCAAACGCTTTAACCCGACGATCACCGCCAATACTTCCATGCGATTATTGGTGGTCTGTTTTTCCGCGCCGCTGTATTCTCTCTTTACGTCCCCGTAAATGAGAATACCGCCGTAACCGCCAAGCCCCGGATTACCCGAACACGCGCCGTCGGTATATAAAGTTACTCTCTTTTTCTCGCTCATAGCTCTCCGCCTGAAAATATTTTTTATCTTTGCGAAATTTTCCGCGCTATCTGCGCAAAAACAATTGACAAACTCTTTTTTTTGTTATATAATAGGCTCGTTGTTTAGGGGTTTGGTATAGTGGTTGTGCCTTGGTCTCCAAAACCAATGAGATGAGTTCAATTCTTATAGCCCCTGCCACAAACGCTTTGACTTTTGTCAAGGCGTTTTTTCTTTTTATTTTTCTTTATTCTTGATCGCAACGCTCGATCGAAAGAATAAACGAGTGCTCCGCCATGATCTCGTTGAGCCTTGTGGAAGAAAATTCTTTATCGGTGTTCAAGGTCGCGCTGTACGTCACGCGCCCGTCTTCACGCTTTATGATAAGTTGATTAAATCGATCGACACCGAATAGCTTTTTTATTGTCAGATTTTCTTCGCTCGTTTGCAAAAATTCAATCTTTACCGAATAAAAACGTCTCGTGCGAAATATCCCCAAATGCATGTGGAAAATCAACTGCGCAACAATCATAATAAGCGCAGCGCCGACCGCAATAATATACAACCGACCGCCGCAAGCCATACCTACGCCAGCCGTTGCCCATACGCCTGCCGCCGTCGTTAATCCACGAACTTCATGGCGTTTGTACACGATAATCCCTGCGCCCAAAAATCCGATGCCCGTAACGATCTGCGCCGCTACGCGCGCCGTATCCGCCGTGTCCCCAAATGCGTATTTGGAAACAATCATCATCAACGCCGAGCCCATACACACGATCGTGTGCGTTCTAATTCCCGCTTCTTTGGAGCGGATTTTTCTTTCAAAACCGATTAAAAAACCAAGTACAACCGATAAAAGTAAATCGAGCAATATTCTAAATTCTTCTTTATATTCTAACAACTTTTTTCTCCGTTTTTAATATAAATATGCGGATATTATATAACTTTTTCCTATACTTGTCAATACTATTAAAAAAATTTTTCATTGAATAACGCGTTATTCTTTAAATTGATAGCGATACAACTCCGCGTATAAACCGCCAAGGCTCACCAAATCTTCGTGCGTGCCACGTTCGGTGATCTCGCCGTCTGTAATCACCAAAATTTCGTCCGCATTTTTTACCGTGGATAATCGATGCGCCACAACGATCGTCGTTCTGCCTTCCGATAACTCGGAAAGCGCGCTCTGTACCTGCATCTCCGTCATGTTATCAAGCGCGCTCGTCGCCTCGTCTAAAAGCAAAATCGGCGGATTTTTCAAAAATGCGCGCGCTATGGAAATACGCTGTTTTTGCCCACCTGAAAGTTTAACGCCGCGCTCGCCCACCTCGGTATCATAGCCGTTGGGTAGGCTCATGACATAATCGTGAATATTTGCTCTCTTTGCCGCAAGCAACATCTCTTCTTCCGTTTTGTCAGGCGCGCTGTACATAATATTGTCGCGTATACTGCCCGAAAATAAGAATACGTCCTGCGCCACAAGCGCAATTTTATCCCGCAAATCACCCGTCGTGACGTCGTTTATATCCGTGCCGCCGATCGTGATTTTTCCTTCATCGCGCAAATAAAATCGGGGTAACAGATGGCAAATTGTGGTCTTGCCACCGCCAGATGAACCAACGAGCGCCACCGTTTTTCCTTTTTCCACCGTAAACGAAACGTTTTTTAATACTTCCGCGCCCTTTTCACCCGCTTTTGCGTAACCAAAAGAAACGTTTTCAAAACAAATATCTCCGTCCAAATCCGCCGATACAGGATTTTCTGGTTCGTACTCGGACTTTGTATCCATCACTTCGCAAAAACGGTTAAATCCCGTCATGCCGTCCTGTATTTGCTCGAACAAATTGATTAAGGTGCGTATCGGGGTAAGCAACATGGTAATATACAAAATATACGCAGTAAAATCCCCGACGTTTTCAATTACTTTGTAATAAAACATCAACCCGCCTGAAAGCAACGCGATCAAATATAAAAAGTCGTTAAACGCAGACATTCCCGCTTGAAACCCGCCCATGGCGCGGTATGCGCCCGATCTTGCTTTTTTAAATCGGTCGTTCACGCCGTCAAATTTCTCTTCTTCCTGCTTGCGCGCGTTATATGCCTTCGTGATACGCACGCCTGATACGGAAGATTCGATTTCTGCGTTTAATTCCGCAACCTGCTTTCGGGATTCGGTAAAAGCTTTGCTCATTTTTCTGCGCGTTTTTGCTGCAAATAAAATCATGATCGGCACGTAGCACGCCACGATCAATGTCAACCAAGGGTTAATATAAGCCAACATAATGAGAGCGCCAACGATCGATAAAAAGGAATTGAACACGTCTTCCGGACCGTGATGCGCCAATTCGGACACTTCAAAGAGATCGTTGATAATGCGGGACATAACGCTGCCCGTTTTATTTTCGTCAAAATACGAAAACGGAAGCGTTTCAATATGTCGAAAAAGATCTTTTCGCATATCTCCTTGAATCCGAACGCCAAGTACATGCCCCCAATACCCAACGATATACGTAAGAACGGATTTTAATACGTAAATACATGCAAGTACGATTACCCAAGTGATAAGCAAGCGTAAATTGCGATTTGGCACGTAATCGTTCATAATCCCACGCGCGATCATTGGATAAAACATATTACAAACGGATATTAAAAACGAACAAATAAGATCTATTACAAACAATTTTTTATGCGGTTTATAATAAACAAAAAAGCGGTTTAATCTTTTCATAATGAATCTTTCCCTTCCGATTGATAATAATCGCGTTTATTTCTACCGAATTCTATAGGCGCAACTCCCGTATATTTTTTGAACGCCGTGGAGAAATGCGAATAATTTTTATAGCCGATAGTAAAGGCAATATCCGATAACGACATATCCGTATCCCCAATTAACGTCTTTGCGTATTCAAATTTTTTATTACGGAAATAATGGCTGGGCGTACACCCTACCTCGCGCGCAAATATACGATTTGTATGAGAATACGAATAATTATTTTCCTGCATTATATCTGATAGATCTCTTTTCATATTCTCAGGATTATTCATCAGCAAAATTAGCCCCGAAACGGCGGTGCTGTACTCGTTTTTTGTTGGCGAACTTTTTAAACGGTTAGAAAAAAATTCCCTAACAACGTCCAAAAAGAGCAATTTTAACTGCATTTCATAGTCCGACTTTTCTGCCGACAAAACCTTGTTAACGTCATTAAAAATACGGTTTACTTTCGCCAAAGAAAGATCAATCGTTACGGGTTTCTCTGCCGTTTGTAGCTCATTGTATAAAGACGGCGCAAGCAAGCGCATATATTGCTGAAAATACTTTGCATCCATCCCTAAATTTAAATGCTGCGAGATCTGTTTCTTCTTATTGTGCAACGAATGTACGTCCTGCGGACGTATCAAACAAAGAGTGTTTTGTTCTAACTCTTCGATCTTTCCGTTGATTTTATGTACGATCGTGCCCTTTAAAACGAGCATAAACTCCCAATAATCATGCGTGTGCAATATGGGATAATCTTGATATTGTACGTGGAAAAACAAATTTTCCGCATAATTCGGTTTGCTATAAACAATCATAGTTCGTCCTCGATACTTAAATTATAAATATTATAACATTTTTTTTGTAAAAGTCAATAAAATGAGCAAAAAACAAAAGCAATAGATATATTTTAGTATTGTAACGCTATTTTATGCATGTTATAATATACCAAAGCATGGTAAAACTGCATTATATTAAATTTAGGAGTAAAATAACTATGGCACAAGTTGACAAAACGTATTACAAAGACAACGACGGTATGCTTTGGGAAGAAAGACCTGCGGACGCTGATGAATACATCTGGCGTTATAGTAAAAATCCCTTGTTTGATATGTCAAAAAGCAAACATTTTTGGCATATTTGCAACAGCGCGGCGGCAATAGTAGATGGCAAATATATCGGCATTTTCCGTTGCGAAGATAAGACAGGCGCGCCCGATCTTTATCTGGGCAAAAGCGAAGATGGCGCAAAGTGGGATATTGAAACGACGCCGATCGTATTTTATAACCGTGACGGTAGCCGTTTTACCTATCCGTACGCATACGACCCCCGTTTGATTAAATTGGAAGACGCTTACTACGTTGTTTTCTGCGCGGATATTGAAGGACCGTCCATCTATACGGCAAAAACAACCGATTTTAAATATTTTGAAATGCTACCCAATAACTTTTTACCTTTTAACAGAAACGGCGTTTTGTTCCCCGAAAAAATAAACGGCAAATATTTGATGCTCAGCCGCCCCAGCGACACCGGAAACACTCCTTTTGGGAATATCTATCTGAGTGAAAGCCCCGACCTTTTGTATTGGGGCAATCACAAGTTGCTTATGAAGAATTTCCATGCAAATAATTACTGGGAGCGTCTAAAAATCGGTGCTGGCCCCGCCCCCATTAAAACGGACGAGGGTTGGATTTTAATTTATCACGGTGTTCAAAGCACTTGCAACGGAATGATCTACAGTTTTGGTGTTGCCGTTTTGGATCTGGAAGATCCGTCCAAGGTAAAATACAGAGCAAAACGCTATTTAATGACACCCGAAGTCGGTTACGATTACGAAACAATCGGCTTTACCCCCAACGTTTTGTTCCCTTGTTCGGTGTTGGTAGACAGCCAAGGTAGAGTTTCGATTTACTACGGCGCGGCAGATACCAACATGGCGATCGCCTTTACAACGGTAGATAAATTGCTGGAATTTGCGAAAAAATTTAATTAACAAAAAATAAAGTCAACCGAAAACGGTTGACTTTATTTTTGGAGCTACTAGGCGGATTTGAACCGCCGACCTCGTCCTTACCAAGGAATCGCTCTACCGACTGACCCATAGCAGCATTAAACTTTACTATGACATTATAGTGAAAAACACGTCGATTGTCAATCTATATCAAGGTGTTTTTGAAAAAATTTTTGAAAACTTTTCTTCAACCGCGTAAAAAAATTCTCTCCGCCGTATCACCAACGAAGAGAATTTTCTTTTTCTTATTTTGCGTATTCAACACCGCGGAATTCGCGGATGACGTTGACTTTGATCTGACCGGGGTATTCAAGCTCCGTTTCGATCTTCTTCGCAATGTCCTTGGCAAGGAACAACGCCTGCGCGTCGTCCACCTGTTCGGGTTTGACGATAACACGAATTTCTCGTCCCGCCTGAATTGCATAGCTCTTTTCTACGCCGTGGAAACCGGATGCGATTTCTTCCAATCTCTCCAAACGTTTCACGTAGTTTGAACCCATTTCTCGTCTTGCGCCAGGGCGCGCGCCTGAAATTGCGTCTGCCGCCTGAATCAATACCGCCTCGATCGTCTTGGGCTCTACGTCGCCGTGGTGCGCCATGATCGCATTGACGATATTTGCATTTTCCTTGTATTTCTTCGCAAGGTCAGCGCCGATTTGAATATGCGTGCCTTCCTGTTCTTGGTCCACCGCTTTACCGATATCATGCAGCAAACCCGCGCGTTTTGCAAAGTTTACGTCCAAGCCAAGTTCTGCCGCCATCTGCCCTGCAAGCATGGAAACTTCTACCGAATGTTTGTATACGTTTTGACCGTAACTCGTTCTAAATTTCAAACGTCCGATCAACTTGATCAGCTCGGGATGCAAGCCAAAAATACCCGCTTCGAAAACAGCCGATTCGCCTGCTTCCTTGATCTGCATATCCATTTCACGGGTAACTTTTTCCACCGTTTCTTCAATACGAGCGGGGTGGATTCTGCCGTCGTTGATCAATCTTTCCAAGGAAAGACGAGCAATCTCACGGCGAACGGGATCAAACCCCGACAAAATAACCACTTCGGGCGTGTCGTCGATAATCAGCTCGATACCCGTTGCATTTTCCAATGCGCGGATATTTCTACCTTCTCTACCGATAATACGCGCCTTCATATCGTCGTTGGGCAGGGGTACGACGGAAACGGTAATTTCCGACGCCTGATCTGCCGCGCATTTTTGGATCGCAAGCGAAATGATCTTCTTCGCGTTCATGTCCGCTTCGTCTTTCGCCTGCTGTTCCAAGTTGCGTACCTGAATAGCTACGTCGTGGCGCACGTCGTCCAAAATCTCTTCGGTAAGCTGTTTTTTCGCCTCGTCGCGGGTTAACTGCGACACCTTTTCGAGCTCTTGGATCATGAGTTCGTGCTGAGAATCGAGTTTCACTTTTAAAACGTCGATCTCTTCTTCTTTTTTCAAAAGGTTTGCCTTTTGTTGTTCGAGCGCTTCGGATTTTTTATCCAACGAATCTTCCTTTTGCGCTAAGCGTTGTTCCATGTGTTGGATTTCCGCTTTCTTTTCTTTCGTTTCGCTCTCAAACTCTTTTCTTAATTTTAAATCCTGTTCCTTTGCTTCAAGCAGAGCTTCTTTTAAAGCGCGCTTGCTTTCTTCCCTACCGTAGGCAATAATGCGGTCGGCTTCCGCCTTTGCATCCCCTACGATTTTATCCGCTTGCGAAGTCGCAACGCCGATTTCTTTGGCGGTCTTTTTCTTGTTTAAGTATTTACCTAAAACAATACCCAATACCAAAGCGACGATAACGCCTACGCCAGCCGCAATACCAATGATGCCCTCGATGGGCAATCCAGCCAGAAACAGGACGCTCAAAGTAACGTTGTGCATTTTGCGCCTCCTGTGAAAATTTAATTGATAAAACCATTATTGACACGGAATTTTCGGTTTTTGCCTATATACAAGGCATTTTTGCCCAAAATCCGACTTATAATTTTTTCTATCGTATTCATTGTACAATATATTTTCCAAAAAGTCAATCGTTTGAGAAAAAATACTTTCCGCAAAGTGTAAAAAAATGGAAAAGAGCCGACGGTTTATACCGTCAGCCCTTTTTGTTTTGTCCTTGTTCTTGTCATACCGAGCGACCGTAGGGAGTCGAGCGTATCTCTCTTCTATCATACCGCTCAGCCTGCGATTTGGCGCAGCCAAACTGAGCATCAGCGAATGGAGCGTATCTCATAATCCAATTTAGATACACTCGACTACGCAACAAAGTTGCTCCGCTCGGTATGACACCCTTGCCGCCATGCAAAACGCTGTTTTGCAATTCATGCCCGCAGGGCAATTTATGTGCTTTAACACATTTCACGCGGCAACGGCGCATTTCAT
>JAZSJN010000010.1:0-5182 GCA_045534315.1 Candidatus Scatosoma sp. | reverse complement strand
ACCGCTTGGCCTCCGACTTCCGCGGATCAAGAGCACGAACTTCGAGGACATGGAACTGATCCGTCCCATGTATTGTATTTTGGAAAACGATATTCTGCGTTGGAAAGAATATAATGGCTTGGATTTTATCGCGTGCGCTTGCAAATTTACTCAAAATTTAACGGGCGGGGATGAAGATACCTTTTCCGCGCGGCGCAAGGTAAAAGCCTTGATTGCGGAGCTGAAACAGGAAAACGAGAACGTGGAAAATAACATTTTTCAGAGTATTCACAACGTACAGCTTGACACTTTGGCTGAATATAAGACGGATGGGGTCAAACATTCCTTTTTGGAAAGATTTGATGAAAAGGCATAGAAAGGGATTTTCGGGCATAGGATAAACCATGCAGGAAAATCAAAGTGTAAAACATACGGTATCTATTGAACAAAGGAAGTTTTTGACGATCAGCGCCGTAGAAAGCGTACTTTCCTTTTCGGAAGTAAAGATCGTTTTGTCGCTCGTCGGTGGCGAACGCTTGAACGTGGTTGGTTCGGGTTTAAAAATAACGAGTTTTTCTAAGGCGGTAGGTTCGTTTACGGCGGAAGGAACGCTAACGGGTATACAGTACGGTGGCAAAGGGTTTGCTGCGAGATTGTTTAAATAAATGGACAGCAAAGGTCAGCTTGGCGTATTTTTCATTTGTATTGCCGTAGGATTTGTCGGTGGCTTGTTCTATGAGATTTTTGCTCTTTTGCGCGCGGTATTCCGTTGTGGGAAAGGGAGAAACAAAATCATCGGCATTATATTGGACGTGACGTTTTTTCTTTGCTTTGCGTTGCTTTGTGTGTACGCGGCGTACCGTTTCTATTTTCCCAATCTGCGTTTTTATATGTGGATAGGTTACGGGCTTGGTTGGATAATATATTTGAAAAGTTTGCGAAGAATAGTTGCATTTTTGCAAAAAGTATGCTATAATAAGATCGCAAAACTGTTAAAAAAGGTCAAAACAAAGAAGAAACTCTCTAAAATGGGGGATAAGATATGACGCAAGATAAAATGAGAAGAATTATAACGGCGTGTACCGCAGCGGTAACGGCGTTGCTTGTGTTTTTGCTGACTTTTTTGATATATCAATGGATTACGATTGCTAGTTTGAATAAAAAAATTGATCAAACACGTGCGGAGATTGTCCGTCAGGAACAAATTTTAGAAACGCAAAAAGGTACGCTTGCTTTTTACAAAACGGAAGCGGGTTTGCAGATTTTGTATCAGAGATTGATTGAATTAGAAGGAAAAAAATAAATGAGAAAATTTGCCGTGATTGACATCGGCTCAAATTCCGTTCGCCTTATGTTTGTGGCGGACGGAAAAGTTTTATATAAGAGTTTACACACGACAAGGCTTGGGGAAGGCTTGGCGCATAAACCAAGGTTGTTGCCCGCCGCAATAGAGCGTACGGCGCAGGCGGTTGCTGCTTTTTGTGAAAAGGCAAAATCAGAGGGCGCGGAACGCGTATTTGCTTTTGCGACGGCGGCTGTGCGCACAGCGGAAAATCGCGTGGAATTTTTAGACAGAGTAAAAGAATTGTGTGCTTTGGAAATAGAAGTCGTATCGGGGGAAGAAGAGGCGGAGCTCGGTATTTTGGGCGCGTTGGGGAGCGGCGACGGCTGTGTGATCGATATTGGTGGCGCCAGCACGGAAATCGTGGTGAAATTGGGCGGATCTATCGTCTATAAAAAGAGCTTGGACATCGGTGTAGTGCGATTAAAAGATAACTACGGCAGAGATGTGAAGAAGATTGAAAAAGCGGCTAAAGACGCCGCGAAAGAGTACGGTGAAATCCCCGCTAATAATTTGTTGTGTGGCATTGGCGGTACGGCGACGACGCTCGCGGCGCAATATTTGGGCTTACAAATTTACGATTCTGAGAAAATCACGGGGACGGAAATTTCTGCTGGCGAAATAAAAAGACTTACGGACAAGCTGTTGGCGATGTCGGTGGAAGAAATTGCAGCGTTGCCGTGCATGCCGAAAGGACGCGCGGACGTGCTTTCGGGCGGGGCGGTGCTTTTAGCAACGTTGATGGAAGAACTTGGGTTTCACTATTTAACGGTCAGCGATCGGGATAATTTAGAAGGGTATGCGATTAAACGCGGTTTAATGCAATAAAAAGGAAAGGACGTATGAAAAGACGGATAGCGACAATTTATGCCGTAGCGCAAACGCTGCTTTTATTGACAGGGCTTGCGCTGGCCTTTTTCTTTGCATGGAAAGGCTCGACGTTGGATTTGGTTTTGTGTTTGGTCGGTATGGCGGCGTCTTTCGTTTTTGCGCCGATTTTGCATGAAATTGGGCACGTAGTTGCCGCTTGTTCAGTAAAGATGGAATGTGTGCTGGTCAAATGTTTCTGTTTTAAAATCAAGAGAGTGCAGGGTAAAAAACGGTTCTGCTTTGCGTCGCCTTTTGCAGCAGACGAAACGCAGACAATCCCAAAAATGGGCGGAAATATGCAAAAACGCGCCGCAAAATATACTCTCGGCGGGTTGGTTGTTAGCGGCGTTGCGGTCGTTTTATTGCTAGTAAGCGCAATTTTATGCGCCGTATTATGGAAAACGCAATTTGTTTTATGGGGAGCGTTGCCGTATTCGTTGTATCTGTTTTTACTCAACGTGATGCCGCTCGAATACGCAAGCGGAAAAACGGATATGCTCGTTTACGTTGGGATTAAAAACAATGCGCCAGCGGAAAAGAATATGCTTGCGGCGATGGAAATCCAAGGCAATTTGTATGCGGGCAAGAGTTTTGCGGAGCTGGACGAAAGCTTGTATTACGACCTGCCGCAGCTTGCGGAAGACGAGCCTTTGTATGCTATAATGCTAGATTTGCGTTATCGTTACCATTTGGAAAAAGGGGAAAGGGAGCGCGCAGCGGATTGCTTGAACCGTCTTGCGCTTTCGCAAGAATATTTGCCGTATGAGCAAGTGCAACAAATTGCGGTGGAATTGACGTATATGCATGCCTTGAATGGCGATATACACAATGCAGAAGAGAGTGCAAAACTGTGTAAAGACGCCTTACAGGAAGACGTGGCGCGCTCAAAACGCGCGTTGCTTGCCTATGCTATTGCGACGAAAAATAAAGAAGGAATAGACGTTTTAAGAAAGCAGGCGTTATCCGCTGCGGAAAAGGAATACCCCTCAGGCGTAGCAAAAACAGAAAACATTTTAATTGAAAGACTTTTCGACGAATAAAAGTTGCGAAAAAGGGATACACTTACGAAAAATCGGCTTATTTTTGTGGGCCAAAAGAGAGAGAATATGCAAGTAATGAAAAAAGAACGAAAAGCAGGTGTATTGATGCCAATATCGTCGTTGCCGTCTGATTGCGGAATTGGGACGTTTGGCGTAGGGGCATACGCCTTTGTGGATTGGTTATATTCGGCAGGGATGAAAATTTGGCAAGTATTGCCTTTACTTCCGACTGGGTATGGCGATAGCCCCTATCAATCGTGCGCGTCGGACGCGCTCAATCCCTATTTTATCGATTTTGCCACCCTTGTAAGGGACGGAATTTTGGATGAAAGCGATTATAAAACGATCGATTGGTCGCATGACGAGCGGCGTGTGGATTACGCAAAACAATTTGACTGTAAAATTAAAGTGTTGCAAAAAGCATACGAGAAATTTGATAAGAAATGCGCGTCTTGGAAAGCGTTTCTTGCCGACGGTAAATACGCCGATTATGCGTTGTTTATGTCTTTGAAAACGAAATTTGCGTATGCGCCTTGGACGGGTTGGGTAGAACCTTTTCGGAGTTGCGAAGGCAAGGGATTACAAAACTACATTGCCGAAAATAAAGATGAAATTGAGTTTTGGCAATTTACGCAATATATCTTTTTAAAACAATGGAACTCGTTAAAGGCGTATGCACATGACCGCGGTATTGAAATTATGGGCGATATGCCGATTTACGTTGCGGAAGACAGCGTAGAAATGTGGAAATATCGTCGTGAGTTATTTATGTTGGACGGGGAAGGGAATCTTGCTTTGCGCGCAGGCGTGCCTCCCGATGCTTTTTCCAAAGACGGTCAATTATGGGGGAATCCCGTGTATGACTGGAAGAAGATGGAACGGAATGGGTATGCTTGGTGGCGCGCGCGTATCGAATACGCTTTCAGTTTGTTTGATATTGTTCGCATTGATCATTTTCGCGCGTTTGATCGTTTTTGGGTGATTCCCGCCAATGCTGAAACGGCAAAGGATGGCGAATGGTTAGATGGACCAAAAGCGGCGTTGTTTGACGGGTTTGAAAACTATTCTATCGTAGCGGAAGATCTTGGGATTCTTGACGACGGCGTGTACGCGCTGATGAAATCGACGGGTTATCCCGGTATGAAAGTATTTGAGTTTGCTTTTAACGGCGACAAAGAAAACGAATATTTACCAACGAATTTTTTGGAGGGGAATAGCGTAGCGTATACAGGGACGCACGACAATGAAACGTTGCGTTCGTTCTTGGAAAATATGGATGAGAGCGCAAGAAAGGCGTTTGAAAAGGATTTTGAAGAACAATGCCTTGCGCTAGACGTGCCTTACCTTACGGAAACGCTGCAAGATGAGTGCGGCAGTATTGTCGAATTACTCTTTGCGTCCAAAGCGGACACGGTGATTATACCGATGCATGATATTTTGTGCTTTGGGGAAGAGGCGCGCCTGAACGCTCCGTCCACGGTTAGCGCGCAAAATTGGACGTTCCGTTTTACGGTGGACGATTTTGGAAAACGAAAGGCGGCGTGGTTAAAGACGTTGACGGAGCATTACGATCGATAAAATAAAATTATAAGCAATAAAGAACACACCCCAAAGGGTGTGTTCTTCGTTTCTGGTGGACGATCTACGGGTATTTGCCTACGGCAAAGCGTCGTCGGCAAAAATAGAGGCAGGAAAAAGAAAGGGGTTGCGGGTGTTTGCCTCCTCGCGCGAACCCTGGATACTTCGCAGGGTTTTCGCCCTGACACGCCACAAAACAAAAGAACACACCCAAAAGGATGTGTTCTTCGTTTCTGGTGGACGATCTGCGGGTATTTGCCTACGGCAAAGCGTCGTCGGCAAAGATGGGGGCAGGGGAAGAAAAATACTGTGTGCGTTTGCCTCCTCGCGCGAACCCTGGATACTTCGCAGGGTTTTCGCCCTGACACGCCAC
>JAZSJN010000021.1:0-4750 GCA_045534315.1 Candidatus Scatosoma sp. | reverse complement strand
CCCGCTTTATACGTCCTCCCAGGCATGGTAATATCGATAAGCTCTTCGGCGTATTTCTTTTCCATTTCCATTTGACGAACAACGATTGCACGCGCTTCAAACTTTTCTTCCATGTCCTGTTTGAACTCGTTGACAACCTTGCCGAACGTCGGTCTGTCTTCTTTGGCAAGGTCTTTCATGCCGCTCATGATGCCTTTGAGCTCCGTTTGGAATTTCACTTTCAGCTCGTAAAGCGCCCTGCCCGTTTCCGTCTGCGCCTTCGCCGCGGTAATCTCCGCGCGCGTCGCCTCGATTTTTTCTTTCATATTGAGCCTCCGATATTTTTTACCAAGTTTAATAATTGCAAAGCGGTTTTTCTTTGCTTTTTCAAAGAAAAACGCCCTGCGCGCCTTTCGACGCGCAGGGCGAACAAGTCCGCTGTACCACCTGCTTTCACGTGGAACGTATTGCTGTCCACGCCTTATTTTGCGCCGTCACGCCGCGCATAACGTTTCTTCCTACCCCCTTACAGGCTCAAAAGAACAGCTCCAAAGTGAAAGGGAATTGTTTTCCTACCTGCGCGCCTTTCAGCCTGCGGACGCACTCTCTGTTAGGTGGGTTTGTTAAACAAAACCCGCTTTTTCATCGCCTTTATTTTGTTTTCTTATATTATAGACTTTTTCCGCAAAAAAGTCAACGGAATTTTAGTTATTCTTCTTCAAAAGATCACGGATTTCTTCCAATAATCTGGTATTCGCCGTCGCTTTTTCTTCTGCGATACGCGCTTCTTCCGCAGCCTTTGCCGCCTCTTCTGCCGCTGCCGCTGCTTCTGCCGCCGCTTTCGCTTCGTTTTCTTCTAAAACGCGTTGCGCATAGATCGCTCTTGCCGTTTCTTTTGAAACGTGCTGTTCCTTTGCGATCTTTTTAATTTCCTTCTTTTCCTCTTTTGCAAGTTTTGCATTTGAAAGCGCGCCTTCGCGGTTTTCGTTGATCTTATTGATGGTGCGCACGATCATAAACAATACGAACGCAATCAAAAGGAAATTGATAATCGCGTTGATAAATGCGCCCCAATCGATATAAATCGAGTTTGCAAGATCTATTTCGTTCGTCCAACCGATTTGCGCGCCAGCTTCGTCTAACAACGGCTTGTACGCTTTGCAGTCGGGCAAGAACGTATAAATACCGGTAAGAGCGTTTTTACCAAGCATCAACGCAAGTAACCAGTTAATAATAGGTTTTAATACAAAGTTACTAAGTCCGTTTACAATCGCCGTAAACGCGCCGCCGACGATAACGCCGACAGCCATGTCGAGCACGTTACCACGCGTGATGAATTTTTTAAATTCACCAAAGAATCTCTTTACTGCACTAGGTTTCTTTTCCATAAGTACATTACCTTTTCCTTATAAATTTTTATCACAAGCATAATTATACTATTCGTCTTGTGTTTTGTCAACAAAAAACAAGCCAAAAGTCGTTTTTTACCTACTTTTTGGCTCGTTTTTCCCATTTATATATTTAATTATTGTATCAACGCGCAATTTTTTATAGATTTTTTCATCAATTTTTCCACGTTTTCCATATCTTCCGCCACTTCTTTTACCAGCGTGGAAAGTTCATGTTTCGTTTCTTGACATTCCGCAAGCGCCAACCGCGCGCTATATTCGCGCAGTAACGTCTTTTCCAAATAATAAATATCTTTTAAACTGTCCACTTCGTTAAGCGTAATTTCCCGTTTTTCCAGTTTCATTTTTGTACGTTCTCCCCGTTTGTTTTAGACACGTCCTGCCCCTTATCCGTTTTTTTTGCCTTACCAAACGCCAATTTTTCCAATCTTTCTCTGCGCGCGGTATGCCGCGCAGATAAGCTTTCCATTTCCGTTGCCAACGTCTGTTCAATAAGCAACCGCGAATAAATCTTCGTTTTCTTTTCCGCCAGATCTTCGATCTCGGCGAGTGTTTTGATAAGCTCCGTTTCTCTCGGCGTTTTCTCTTCAATCTCTTGCATAAAAATACCCCCGCAGCTACAGTTTTTGCGCTTTTGGGGGTTTTTATGCTTCTATTTATTTTTTGCCCTTCGGTTTGGTCTTTTTCGAGGGATTTTTACCGTAATCACAATACGGTCTAAGCGTACATGCTTCACAATTCGGCCTTTGCGAATGGCAAACCCGCCGCCCGTGCCATATCAACCAATGATGCGCCTTAGACCAATCTTCTTTGGGTATCGCTCTATTTAACCCCGCTTCCACCGCAAGGGGGGTATCCCCTTTGGCTAGTCCCAAACGGTTGCTCACACGAAACACGTGGGTATCGACTGCAATCGCATCGCCGCCAAACGCCACCGAATAGACTACGTTTGCCGTTTTTTTGCCCACGCCTGCAAGGCTCATCAAATTTTCGACGGTTTCGGGCACTCTGCCGCCAAATTTTTCTATAATGTCATGCGACGCAGACAAAATGTGTTCTGCTTTCATGCGGTAAAAGCCGCAGGAAAAGATATACTTTTCAAGCTGCTCCTGCGATAGCGTAATCATGCTTTCGGGAGTGGAATATTGTTCAAATAATACTGCCGTAACCTTATTTACACGCTCGTCCGTGCATTGCGCGGACAAAATGACAGCCACCAACAATTCGTACGGCGTTGTATAACGGAGCGCGGGTTTCGCATCAGGATATAAGTTTTCAAGTTCGGCAAGCGCCGCTTTTTTATCTGCAATTTTCATAACGTATTCAGTATATCATACGAACAAATTTTTTGCAAGGTTTTTATAAAATCTTCTCACCCCCTTTTTTCTTTTTTTTATCCGTAACCGCATTACGGGTAAGGGGTAACGGAAAGTCTTCCCCCGATAAAATCCATTTTATAAAAGCCCTTAAAGGACGAATATTTTGCCGTTTTTAAAATGGCGTTCGCCCGCGGATAATACCGCCCGTCAAAACGCACGCACAGTCCGCAGCCGATTTTTGCTTCTTTGGGCGTGGGCATCGTCGTTGCCAAAACGCCGTATTTTTGTAACCGTTCCGCATAATCTAGGCTCTGCGCCCTTGCGCGGAACACCGCTAAAACCATCATATCATAAGTGTCTCCTTTTTGGAATACTATATCTTATGACATTTCCAATTAGGATGGTGCTTTATGCTGTATTTTGATAACGCCGCGACGGGCGGCAGAAAACCCGATCAAGTGCTTTCCGCTGTATTTTCGGCAATGCGCGTATGCGCCAACCCCGGCAGAGGCGGGCACAAATTAGCGGTTTCATGCGCAAAGCTCG
Organism: Candidatus Scatosoma sp.; assembly: GCA_045534315.1. GTDB lineage: Bacteria > Bacillota > Clostridia > Christensenellales > Borkfalkiaceae > Scatosoma. The sequence goes on along the minus strand of JAZSJN010000021.1, from coordinate 1,497 downwards.
TGCAAGATTGCCGTAATATGCTAAACGAATTTTTCGGCGGGTACGGCTATGAACGGATCGTATTTACCAAAAATTGTACGGAAGCGTTAAACATTGCTATTCTTGGCGTTTTACAAAAGGGCGATCACGTCGTTGCGACCTGTATGGAACACAATTCCGTTTTGCGCCCTTTGGAATATTTACGTAAGACGGGCGCTGTAGAATATGACGTTTGTCCGTTAAATGAAAACGGCAATATCAATCCAAACCGCTTTTGCTCCCTAATAAAACCGAATACCCGTATGGCAATCGTAACGACGGCATCCAACGTGACGGGTGCGATACCGCCTATAAGCGAAATCCGCGCACGATTACCAAAAGACGTCCTTTTGCTTTGTGACGGCGCGCAGGGTGGGGGACATATCGCGATCAACATGCAAAAATCAGGCATTGACCTGCTTAGTGTGGCGGGACATAAAGGCATGTTTGGCATACAGGGCAGCGGCGCGCTACTCTTTTCCGATCGCGTTGCGCCCCGCCCTATTTTATACGGCGGTACGGGTTCAATCAGCCTTTCGCTCGATATGCCCGATTTTTATCCCGACGGATTGGAAGCAGGCACGCTGTCCTACCCCGCCGTCATATCCTTGCTGGAAGGCGCGCGGTATCTTAGCATACACCAACGCAAAATCACCAAAACGATTCAATCCCTTACCGAATACTTTTTACAAGGATTGCAAAAACAGAACGCCTACCGTGCGTATTCCGCAGTAAATCCTTGCGGGATCGTCGCCTTTTCGCACAAAGAATTGCAATCGGAAACCGTCGCCCATTTTTTATCTGAACAATACGATGTTGCCGTGCGCGGCGGATTACATTGCGCCCCGCTCATGCATAAGAGCTTAAACACACAAGAAAACGGATTGATACGCGTTTCTTTTTCCCATTATAACAATGAACGGGAAGTAGATACACTCCTTTCCGCGCTTAAAGAAATCGACACTTTTAACGCTATTTGACGGTTCACCATGACACGTCTATCGTCGCGGCTTATTTACTGCGGCGATTTTTATATTTCTTTTAACCGCTGCACGACCGCGCGCAGACGCTTACGTTGAAACCCGTCAAGCATCGGCGCAAAGCTTTGATAGAAATTTTCAATCTCTTCGTTGGATAACGTCCCCGCCCGTTTGCCCCGTTCCGCTTCTTCTAAAATGCTTTGCAACATCGCCGCGTTGCTCTTGCCGTTGTACGCCGCAGCGATTTTTTTTGTGAGCTGTTCCGCCGTTGCGCCCTCTTGATTTTGCGTGTTTTCGCTTTTCACGTTTTGTGCGTTGGCTACGTCTGCCGCCTGTTTGGAATATTCTTTAAAACTTCTCATGCAATACCTCCGAAAAATGATAATATATCCTATGCCGTTTGGCAAATTTCGGACACCAACGCATATATTGCAATATGGAAATTTTAATGCTGGTGCTTTTATATTATCTTTCACAAAACGCTGATTTTGCCGACAGC
>JAZSJN010000087.1:0-17752 GCA_045534315.1 Candidatus Scatosoma sp. | reverse complement strand
CATGAAATGCAAAACGTCGTTTTGCGTTGCGGTAAAAATATAAAAAGAGTCGGCGGCGTAAAAACCGTCGGCTCTTATTTTTCGTCCTATTTCGCCTATATATTATATATATGGAAAGGGGAAGGGTAAGAGCAACCAAAGGCGATCAAGCGGCGGCGGACAAGACAGCAGACAAGACGGCGGCAAAGTTCACGGCGTAAAAAATGATAGAAAAAAGCATAGAAAACGCAAGGGCTTTTCCGTAAAAATTCCGTAAAAATAACGAAAATGAAAAAATTTGAAAAAAAGTTGAAAAAAATTAAAAAAAGTTCAAAAAACGCTTGCAAAACAGCTTGACTTAAATTTCTTTTCATAATACAATAAATAGGCAAGTTCAAGGAAATCCTTTTAAAAAGCCGTTTTTCCCCGTTAGTTGAACGGATTTTCAAAAGAGTGACCAAAAAACTCTGCGCTGAAAATATGAAAAAGAAAAAATATACACGATACAAGGAGTAACATATTATGAAGACCTATATGGCGAAAGCTGAATCGGTTGAAAGAAAATGGTACGTTGTCGATGCGGCAGGCGTTCCCCTTGGACGTCTTGCAAGCCGTGTTGCATCCGTACTTCGCGGTAAAAACAAACCTACCTACACTCCCAACGTTGATACCGGCGATTTTGTGATCGTTGTAAACACCGACAAAGCGGTGCTTACCGGTAAAAAGTTGGAAAACAAATTCTACAGATACCACACCGGTTATATCGGCGGTCTGAAAGAAATTTCCTACAAGAAGATGATGGCGGAAAAGAGCGACCTTGCCGTTTACGAAGCGGTAAAAGGCATGTTGCCCAAGAACAGCCTTGGCAGACAGATGCTCAAAAAGCTCAAAGTTTACAAGGGCGCTGAACACAACCACGCGGCACAGAAACCCGAAGAACTCAAAGTTGACTAAGGAGAGGATATAGAATTATGGCTAAAGCAAACGTTAAAAAGAAGCTTCAATTCTGGGGTACGGGCAGAAGAAAGAAGGCAATTGCTCGTGTTCGCCTTATCCCCGGCGGCAACGGTACGATCGTGATCAACGACCGCGCTTTTGAGGATTATTTCCCCCAAGGTACGTTGCAATATATCGTAAAACAGCCCATCGCGCTGTTGGAAGTTGAATCCAAGTACGATATTATCGTAAACGTAATCGGCGGTGGTTATACGGGCCAGGCAGGCGCTATCCGTTTGGGTATCGCGCGCGCTCTTCTCGAAGCAGAAGAAAACAGCCGTCCCGCGCTCAAAGCAGAAGGTTTCTTGACGAGAGACCCTCGTGCAAAGGAAAGAAAGAAGTACGGCTTGAAGAAAGCTCGTCGTGCACCTCAGTTCTCGAAGAGATAATCTCTCGATTGAGTTCGAGCAACACAAAAAAATTATGGAAACGTCAATACGGCGTTTCCATTTTTTTATATCCGAGAACGATCGCGCGATAGAAAAAACGAATTATCCACCAAGATAAAAAAGAGCGCCTATATAGGCACTCTTACTTACGGTTTTTTGATATGCTTTTTCCGTTCGTCATGGCGGTTGACGAAATCCAAAAAGGCGTTTTGGGGTTCTTCTGCAAAATCGGGCGGGGATTTTTCCTTTTTTTGCGTGCGATCGTTATCCATTTTGGGCGCAGCCGCGCCGTTGTCCAAATCACTCCCGTTTTTTTCCAAGTTTTCCTTTGGGTTTTGCGCGGGATTTTCCGCCTGCGGCAGCAAGGATTTTAACAAATTGAGCAGTCCGAAGGGTTCCATGGAAAAAAACCTCCAAAAATATAAAAATTTTCAAGCAAAATTCGCGAAAAACACGGCGTTTTCGATTGCTTTAATTGACAAATTGATATATAATAGAATATGCGTTAATAGTGTCGGTCTATGCGCGCAAAAGGAAAAAGTTGTCAAAAAGGCGGTTTTATCCGCGCGGGCGGCTTTCTTGCGCGAAACGCACCGATTAGTTTATATAAGGAGTCCTTATCAATGAAGAAAGGAACAAAAATTCTCTCTCTTGCGGCGGCTTTAACGCTCGGCGTTTCGACGGTGGCGTTTGCGGGCTGCGGTGAAGACAAAGGCTACAAAGGCGAAGAAACGCTTGCGGAGTATCAGGCGGCGATGACGGTAAACGGTGGCGAAGTTTCCTCTAACGGCGGGTTCGTGGTGGAAAAAGGCGGCTACGTTTATTTCATCAACGGCGTGGAATCAACGACGGCGGACAACGGTTACGGTGCGCCCGTAAAAGGTTCGTTGATGCGGATCGCGAAGAGCGATTTGGAAAGCGGCAAATACGATCAGGCGAAAATCGTCATCCCTTCGCTGTTCACGGCGCAGGATTTTACGGCAGGTTTGTATATTTTCGGCGATTACGTATACTATGCAACGCCGACGACGGACAAAAACGTTTCCGGTCAGACGGGTAACAGCTATATCGACTTTAAACGGGCAAAGCTTGACGGCATGGAAGCGCCTATGAGTGATTACTATTTCCGTTTGCCCTCGTCTGCGGTATATCGTTTCGTACAGGTTAGCAGCGTGGATAGAAACAGCGACGGCGAAGACGACGTGTTCTGCTTGTATGAAGAAGGTACTACGTTAAAGTCGTACAATACGGCGACGCGTGAAGATACGGTTTTGGTTAAAGGCGCGGCGGATTATTTCTACGATACGAAGGATTTGACGAACCCCAACGTATATTACGTTATGGGCGTAACGTACGCGTTGGAACAAGATCGCACGATTCCCGCAGATTATAACCAAATCTATTGCGTAAATGCGGCGGCGCAGGTAAAAGACGTTGACGCGAATGCGGCGAGCTATACCGTTGCGGATAAGAGCGGTAACGAAGTGAGAACGTACGATTTCGACGAAAAAGCGATGAACAAGAACGCAAGCGCGCGCGGGTATGATCTTGGCGATTATACTACCTATCCGTACGTAAACCTTGGTGAATTGGTTTTGGACGGCGTAGGCTACGTTTCCGAATATTCGCATTATAACGAAGAAAAGAAAGAAAATATTACCACGGCGACGGCAAAAGAAGCGCAGGGTTACACGTACGCAATCAAGCGTTATGAAACGAGCGGCGATAACGTCGGTTTGTACTTCACGCGTACGGCGTGTGTGGAAACGGCAGAAGCTGTGACGAAGATGTTCTATTTGGAAGACGGCGAAGCGTTGGCAAGCGGTTGGAACACGGTAGACGGGAACAACAGCGTGGATATCGTAGCGCACAAAGCATCGGATATTCCCGATACTTCGGTGTTTGAGATCGGCGAAGAAAACGGCAAACGCACGTACACTTATCTTTACGTAGCGACGGAATCGGCGGGCAGCGTTTCTAATACCGTTATCAATAAGGTTACGGTAAAACAGGGCGAAAAATACGGCGACATTACGAAGACGTCTTTCCCGTTGACGTTTGACGCGTCGGGCGCAACCCTTTGGAAAACGAACGGCGATTATCTGTACTATTATACGAACGGCTCGAAGGGCAAAAATCTTGCGCGTATCAATTATACGAGCAACGATAGAGACGATTATAACTCTATCGTGGGCGGTGAAGAATTCAAACCGACGAAAGTTCCTTTCGTAGAATACAACAATGGCTGGTATCAGCCCGAGTTTATCAGCGTAAACGGTAAGGACGTGCTTGTGTATGCCAACGCGCAAAACTACGGTACGTCTACGTCCAGCTATAACTACGTATACGCGACGACGTTGGGTTCGACGGAAGATCTTATAAAGGCGAACGAAGATTACGAAGCTTACACGGAATACCTTGCGGAATACGAAAGCGGCGATAATGCAGACAGCGACGTTGTAAATCTTATCAAGTATTTGTTTGGTTCTCAATTGGACGTAACGGAAGAAGCGAAAGCGGAATATATCGCGAAATTCAACAAATCGAACAACGACGAAGACGAAACGGAAGCAAAAGAGTTCTATCAGGCAATTTTGGATAAGTTCGACGTAAGCAAGGAAGGCTATATCAAGAACGTAACCGCATACACGAATTGCATCAGCCGTATGACGGAAGATGACGTAGAAGCGATCAACGAAGGTTGGGACGGCTTGTTGCTCTATCCCGAAGAAGACGAACCGGTGGTAGACGAAGGCATGGCAACTTGGTTGATCTGGTTGATCGTAATCGGCAGCGTGATCGTGGTTGCAGCAGCGGTAAGCGTACCTGTTGCGTTGTATATCAAGAAGAAGAAAGCGGCAAAACGCGAGGCGGACGCGATAGTGAACTCCTATAAGCGTAAGCGTATCGATACGACGGACGATAAGACGATCGACGTTTATGCAGACGAAAACGCAAGCGAAAATGCGGAAGAACCCGCAAGCGAAAATGCGGAAGAACCCGTAGAAGAAGTCGCAGATGCTCCTGCGGAAGAAGCTACGGAAGAATCCGAAGAAGCTCCCGTCGCGGACGCGGAAGAAGAAAAAACCGAATAATAAGGTGTAAAAACAACCGTACCTTTTAGGAAACGGTTGTTTTTTTTGTAAAAAAGCGAAAAATTTATAAAAAACTTCAAAAACTATATAAAAAACAGTTTACAAAATCCGTAAATCTTAATATAATATAGCAAAATCAAGGTGAAAAACCGATAACGAGGGAAAATCAGAACATGGCGAGATATATTATTTGCCCCAGATGCGAATTGAACTTTATCGACGCGGACGAACAGGAATATTGCGACGTTTGCGTTAAGGAAATCAGCGGCGAACGCACGTTTTCGGACGGCTTAGACGCGGAAGAAACGATGGAAGAAACGGAACTTTGTCCCGTTTGCGGCGAAAACTACATGGCACTTGGCGAGAAGATGTGCGAAGAGTGCAAGAGAAAATCGCAGTACGAAGACGAAGTAGAGGACGAAGACGAGGATAAGGAAGACGCCTCGTGGAGAAGTTATATCGACGACGAAGAAGAGGAGCTTGACGATCTTGGTATTCCCGATTCCGAATTTGACGAAGAGGAAGAAGAGGAAGAAGAGGAAGAAGAGGTTGTGGAAGAAGACGATTTCGAATACGTTTCGGCGGACGATTATTACGGCATGGACGACGACGATGACGACGATGATGACGACGACGATGATTCGTTTGACGATGACGACGCTCCTACCCCCAAATCGGGCGACAAACGCAAGAAAAAACACGACGACGATGATTTTTAAAGGAATAATACGACGGTGCGTTGAAACGGCGCACCGTTTTTTTTAAAGGGAAAGCGCATAGTGATATTCTACAATTTTTTTTAAAAAAGTGGTTGACAAATGTCGAACTGTGTAATATAATGATAATACAAACTTTATAAAACGAAACGCAGTCCCTAGGGACTATTTGTTGTCTTCAACAACAAATAAAGAACTTTAAAGGATCGCAAGGCGTTTGTAAAGGGGAAAATAAGTGGAAATCTTGTAGGGAAAGGGATTTTTGCAAAGGAGGTAAAATTATGGATAAAATCAAAAAATGGTTGCCTTTGGGCGCTGCTATCGCAGGTGCTCTTGCTTTGATTCTCGGTCTTTTCTGCCCCGCAGTTGCAATTGACTTTATGGGTGTGGAAGATTCGGAAAACGGTCTGAACTGCATGTTGGGTAAAGACGGCGGTGAATTTGTTTTCATGATGCTGCTTACCGTTCTTCTTGTTGTTGCAGCGATCGCTTGTTCGGTTCTTGCATATTTGAAGCCCGAAAATAAACTTTTTGCGCTTATCGCAGCAGCATGCTTTGCAGTAGCGGCTATTTTCTATTTTAGCACGAAAGGTTTCTATCTTACGGCTAACGATGCGAAAGAAGTTGCTGATATGTTCAAGCTTGGTATCGGTTCGATCCTTGCTGCTATTCTTTCGATCCTTGCTGCAGGCGCAGTTGCTGTTCCCGTAATTCTTAACAAATAAGACTTAGGAAAAGGAATAAAAAATCTCTTATCCAATCGGGTAAGAGATTTTTTATTTTGTGTTTGCTCACCGCTTATACGGTCTGCTATGCGCCCGAACCAATGTGTGTGATCATACGCACACGTTTGGCAAAATAGTAAGACTTGCCCGCGGTGGCCCATCGCTATAAATCGTCCGCGTCTTGTACGGGCAATTCCTTTTTGTTTTTCGGCTTGCCCGTATAGCTCCCATTCACGTCCGTATCGGACGGAGCACAAAACACATTTAAAGCGCGTTTGGTGGGGGACGGTACGCGTTGGGCGCGATTTTTTTCCTGAGTTTTCCCGCTAATCAATCGTTGTTACCGCCGTTTTGATAGCTGTGGTTATTTTCTGCGCCTTTGCAATTTTTATTGCCACAGTTTTTTGTGCCGCAATTTTTTGCCTTGTTGTTCTGTTTGTTTTGATTGTTCTGATTTTTCATATAATACTCTCCTTTTTTAAAAGCCAACACACAGTCAAGGTCGTGCAGTCCGCAAAAGGTTATTGCCGTACCCCTTCGAAGGGCAAGTGTAAATCCACGTAACCTTGTTCCGCTTTACACAACGGGCAGACTTTCCACGCCTCTTCGCCCACGTGCATAAATCCGCATTCGCTGCAGATCCAAAGCGTAGGCGTTTCGCTCTTGTAGAGCGTACCGTTTTTCACGGCGTCGTGCAAGTACCGAAATATTTTTTGGTGGTGCGCTTCCACGTCCGCGATCATAGTATACAGGGCGGCTACGTCTTCAAAGCCTTCTTTTTTTGCCGTTTGCGCAAAAGCAGGATAAATCTCTTCCGTTTCGCTTTTTTCATCCATAGCGGCAAATTTCAAGCCTTCTATCAGCGTTCCCGCATGAAAGGGATAGCCTGCGTCAAATTCCACGTTGTCACGGCTGCCTGCTTTTTGTATCATTTTATTAAAAAACTGGGTAGCGTGCACCGTTTCATTTTTGGCGATTGTGCGGATTGCGTCCGCCAACGTTTTCAGCTTTTCCTGCATAGCCAACTTTGCGATCATTTGATAGCGCATACCTGCCTGACATTCACCGGCAAAGCTACGCGCAAGGTTTTTGTAGGTTTCCGTTTTTGCAAATTCCATTCGCCTTTTCACTCCTTTAAAGGGCGTTGCCTTTCGAAAGCAGTATGACCGCTTTTTCTGCGCTTTATTCCCATGAAATTTGCCAAAGTGTGGAAAGCGCGCGGAAAATGTCTAAAAAACGCTTGCAAAACTCCGCGCTGAATAGTACAATATTATATAGAAAGGCTGACGGGTTATCTCGCGCGGTCAATAGAAAAGGTGGTTGAGTTGTATGTTCCATATCGTTTTGGTAGAGCCGGAAATTCCGCAAAACGCGGGTAATATCGCAAGAACTTGCGCGGCGACGGGTACGCATTTACACATGGTCCGTCCGCTGGGCTTTGAAGTTACCGACAAATATTTAAAACGCGCGGGGCTGGATTATTGGCACTTGGTGCAGATCTCTTATTACGACAGCTTTGACGAGCTGCGTGAGAAATACAAAGACAACCGATTTTTCTTTTTTACGACCAAAGGCAGACACCGTCACAGCGACGTTACCTTTCAGGACGGGGATTTTCTGGTGTTTGGGAAGGAAACCAAGGGGTTGCCCGAAGAACTGCTGATGCAAAACGAAGAAACCTGTTTGAGAATTCCTATGTTTGCGGAGGCGCGCTCGCTCAATCTTGGAAACTCGGTGGCGATTGCTTTGTACGAAGCGTTGCGGCAAACGGATTTTGACGGATTGCTGGAAGAGGGGGAGCTGCACAACCACAAGTGGAGTGAAATTGAAAAATAAGCAATTTATTCTTTCGCAAGCTCGCGCGTATAAACTCATAAAATTTAGGCAATAACTTTCGTGTAATAACACGGAGGTTATTTTTTTATGAAAAAGTTTTGCATAATTTTTTTGTCGTTATTTATACTAGGTATAGCAACGTTTGGGATTGCAGGCGGCGGCTTTTTAGAGAATAATTCGCAAAAGGACGGTGGACGGTACGCGACGAACGCCGAAAGCTGCTTAAACGAGCGAGATTTTTTGCGTATTCATATCCGTGCTGATTCCAACGAAAGCGCGGCGCAAGCGGTCAAATACCGTGTGCGTGATAAGGTAGTGGAATACCTTGTGCCCATCATTGCCGATTGTACAAGCAAAGAAGACGCTATTGAGAAAATACGTACACGGTTGTCGCAGATTGCTGCGGTGGCGAGCAAAGTATTGAAAGAACAGGGGTTTTCTTACGGGGCAACGGCAGCGGTGGAAAAAGAAACCTTTCCAACAAGGGTTTATGCCGAATACACGTTGCCGTCGGGGGAATATACTGCGCTGATTTTGCGTTTAGGCAGGGGCGCGGGGGATAATTGGTGGTGTGTAGCCTATCCGCCTTTGTGTTTCGTGAACGCAAACGTCGACGTGCAATATAAGAGTAAGTTGGCGGAAATTATTCGGCGTTGCAAAGGATAAAATGATAGACTAGCTGAAAGATTATCCTGTTAAATTCGGTCGATCCCGCGCTCAAACGAATGTGTATATTTGTATACACACGGGCGAAAAGATGTAAGTCCGGCTGAAAGATTATCTTTCTGCTACATATAGGAGGAAGGGAAATGAAGAAGTCAGTAAAAAAAGGGCTGTTGCTTTCGACAGCGGCGGCTTTGATGGCGATCGGCTCGACGTTTGCCGTGGCGGAAATAAAAGGCGCTGCAAGCGAAAAGGGGCATACTGTATATGCTTTAAACGAGATTTTAGACACGGAAACGACGGTGGCTGCGGCAATTTTGCGCCAGGGCGCGAAAGGCGGCGAAGTCAAGGAAGTGCAACGCCGTTTAAAACAATGGGGGTATTATAACGGCAGTGTGGACGGGGTGTTTGGCTCTGGCACACGCGCTGCGGTGATCAAGTTCCAAAAGAAGAACGGCTTGACGGCAGACGGTGTCGTAGGCTCGGCGACGTATAAGGCGTTGGGAATGAATAACTCCTATCAGGTATTGGCGGGAAAGGGGCAAAATACGGCGCAAAGCGCGGGCGGATTTTCCAGCTCGGAAGTGTATTTGCTTGCCAAAACGATCTACGCCGAAGGGCGTGGTGAGCCGTACACGGGGCAGGTAGCGATCGGCGCGGTGGTTTTGAACCGTGTCCGCAGTAATCAGTTCCCGAATACAATTTCGGGCGTAGTCTATCAAAAGCACGCGTTTACGGCGGTGTCGGATGGACAGATCAACTTGACGCCCAACGAAACGGCAATGAAAGCGGCGCGGGACGCAATCAACGGTTGGGATCCGACGGGTGGCGCGCTCTATTATTACAATCCTGCCATAGCGACGAGTTCGTGGATTTTTGACAGGCAGACGGTTACGGTGATCGGCAAACACGTTTTCGCTATCTAAACGGTGTATAAGGGAGCATCTTCATCACAAAAAAGGAACTTGCCCTTGCTCGTGTACGTCTATGTACACTCCCGTCGGGCAAAACCCTTATTTTGTGCGAATCTGCAACCCTTCTCCACCGTTTCTAAACGGTGTATATGCGTCGCGCTACTTTGTCGCTGCTCAGTCGCGTACTCTCGGTACGCTCCTATCGCGGCTTCGCGTATCGCTCGCATCTCCACCGCTTACAAGAAATCGAACAATAAGGAGTGAATATGAAAAAACAAGAAAAGGAAATCGCAGTCAATACGTCCTCGGGGGCGGAAAAGGTAGAAACCATAGAAAAAGAAGTAAAAAAGGAGCAGGCTGGCGGTAAATCGGCAACGAAAACGACCGCCAAGACCACCGCGAAAACGGCGGATAAAAGACAAAAAGAAGACGCCGCGGCAAAAGCGCGCGTAGATGCCGCTAAGGAAAAAGAAAAGACCACAAAGCAGAAAAAGGAAGAAAAGATTGCGGCGGCGAAAAAACGCAAGGAAGAGCGCGTCGCTCGTATCGCTAAAATGAAAGCGGAGCGGGAAGAAAAACGCCGTCAACGCGCGCATGCTATCGCGGCAAAAAATCAAGAACGGGCAAAGCAGAAAAGAGAACGCGCAAAACGCCGCGCTGAGCGCAGAGAAAAACAGCGCAAGGAATGGGAAGAACGCAAAAAGAACCGCTCCTCGGGGCGTAAAAACAGCAACGGCGGTTGGATTGCGGCGGTGTCGGTGCTTGGGGCGACTACGCTCGCTTTGACGGCGGCTTTGACGGTAGGTGCGGTGGAAATGAAACGCTCTACGGAAAGCGCAATGACGGCGTACAGGGGGACCATGTACGAGTTGACGGGGATTATGGAACACGTGGACGACGATTTGGAGCGCGCCCGCATTTCAGCCTCTATCCCGCAGCAAAGCCGCATTTTAACCGATTTGTTGGTGCAGGCGCGTATGGCGGAGCTTGATTTAGAAAAGTTGCCTATGGCGGAAGAGAGCAATCGCGGGATTACGGCTTTTATCAACCGAACGGCGTGGGAATGTGAGCGTATGCTTGCCAAGCTCCGTCATGGCGAAAGTTTGACGAACGAAGATTTTGCGCGTTTGGAAGCTCTGTATAACGCCAACCATGCGATCCGTAACGAGCTGGATAAAGTGCTTGCGGAGATGACGGACGAAAGCTTACAGGAATTTATCAAAAAAGGTACGGGCGGTATTGCTGATGCAATGCAACGAATTGAAAAGAGCACTTTGGAAGAAAACCGCGCGGCGATGGAACGCGGCATGGAAAAGATGAAAGATAAAGCGGACGAGATAAAGGACAAAATGCAGAATAAAATGCAGGACATCTCGAAAAAGGCGGCAAGTCTTTCTGAAAAAGGCGGCAAGGAAATGCCGCGTATCGAATCGGCGCGCGCCGAACAGCTCTGCAAAGAATATTTTTCCGATTACGATATTGCAGAATATCAATGCGTAGGCGAAACGGTAACGCGTAATTATAGCGCATACAACGTGCAGGGCTACGATACAAAGGGCGTTCAGCTTTTTGCCGAAATTAGTCAGACGAATGGTGCTTTGCTCCGCTTTGATTATTATGAAGATTGCGACGCAGAAACTTTCGATTTGCAAAATGCGGAGCGTATCGCAGAAGAGTTTTTGGAAAAGCTTGGCTATGACGATATGGAAGTGGTGCGTTTCCGTGACAACGGTACGATGACCGATTTTACCTTTGTATATGAAGACGACGACGTGGCGTATTATCCCGACGAAGTGCGGGTAAAAGTGTGCCGCACTAGGGGGGTAGTAACGGCGATGGACGCGACCAAGTATATCCAAAACCATAGGGAACGTGTCGCGCCGAAGGTAAAAATTAGCATGGAAGAAGCGCAATCTCGCCTGCATGAAAAGCTGACGGTAGAAGCGTCCCGCCTTGCGGTTGTCAAGACGAAACGCGGAGAACGCGCGGCGTATGAATTCCTTTGCTCGTATAAAGAAGAAAATTATTTTGTGTATGTGGATGGTATGACGGGCGAAGAAATTTCAATTATCAACGCAAAAGGTATACAGTAAGAAAAACGGCGTAAAATAACGCAAAAACAATGGAAAAATAATAAAAAACCTTGCCTTTGGAAAAATTTGGGTAAGGTTTTTTCTTTGGAATGGAAAAATTTTTTATAAAAACCCTTGACAGGTTGAGCGATCTATGATATATTATAATCAGTATTCAATCTTAATAAGGAGAACGCACATGCAGGAAAGACAGACGAAGCAAAAGCAGATTATTTACGACGCGCTAACGTCGTTGGATCATCCTACGGCGACGGAAGTATTCGGGTACGTACATGCGGCATATCCCAGCGTTTCGCGCGCGACGGTGTTTCGTGTTTTAGGCGGTTTTGCTGAGAACGGCAGAGCGTTGGAATTGCGGGCGGCGGGCAATGAAGTGCGTTATGATTATAACGTAGAGCCGCATTATCATGCGCGGTGTAACTGTTGCGGGCGAGTTACGGATGTAGTGGCGAAAGGCATGCCCGTTGACGGATTGACGGTAACGAGTGATTGCGGTTTTCGCGTAGACGGTTACAGCGTAGAATTTTTCGGCACGTGCAAAGCGTGTCAGCAAAAAGCATAGAGAAAAAAAATATTTATTTGGAAAAAACGCACCTTGTCGGGTGCGTTTTTTGTGGTTGGAGCAGGTGATTAGTATCGTAGCAGTGCTGTCAAAACTTATATTTTAACGCAAAAAACGCCTAAAAGTAGGCGTTTTTGTGTGATTTTCTATGCTTTGCCCAACCGCTTATAGCACTTCTATTTCGTACTCACTTCCGCAAGGTTTGTTGATTGAAAGGGTATATCTAAAATCAGATTAGTACACCCTTCTTTTTGTATTGTTACCAGCTATTCTTTTTAATAGTATCTTCGCCTTCAACAATTTTTAAGGGGAATATACAAACTCGTCTATTAAGACCTCGTCTATCTTTCTGCGTGCCATAGTAAGGTTCAGCGGCTAATTCAACCCTTCCAACATAAGTATATCTCGAATATGCACGTTCAAATAAATAAACTTTGACGGAAGAGTTACAAGAATTATACAACGTCCAATTTTGTCTTTCGTGGAAACTTTGGTCGCCCTCCATTCCCATTCCGGTATAAAGACATATCCCATCTTTCCAAGAATCCTCGTAAATAGAGTCTTTATCGTTTATAAGAACCAGTGAGTTCGTCGTATTAGATTTTCTCATTCCCCCTTGTGTAGAGCACTTGAAAAATGTAGAAACTTCGTCATTACTTAAAATATCTCCTTTCGTTATACTGTCTACATCCTTTCTATAAAAATCAACATACATACTCCTACCGGTGTACCCACGCGTTTGATTTGTACTGCTATAATTGCCGCCACATACATTGCATTGTTCTTTATCATCTTCAATCATATTTAATTGACAAATAGGGCAAAGCTTATATCCCATAGGGATTTCCTCCTTTCTCGTTTCTAAAAAATCGTCTCTATATAAATACAATTCGTCTTTTATAGTTTCATCAGGGCGCACATTATCCCCTGATATAACAAAGAATAAGCCGTGCGAATTTCCCTTTTCCGTACACATTGACGCCAAATTATTATCAAAGCTCCACGGGTTCTTATCTGGGTTATTTTGCAAAAACACATTTCGCATCGAATCACGGCTCGCTACTCCGTCGATTTCACATACAAAGAAAGCTTTGACAATCTGCGCGCCGATTTGTCCCTTTCGACTTGTAGCCCAAATAGGAATCTTTGCAAGAGCTTTGGATTTATCCTCTTTTGAAGGTTTACAATTTTCAACAAAGTCGGTTTCCAAAGGAGGAGTACAAGATTCTGTTCTATATTGCCTTAACACTGTTGCCGCAAAATCTCTAACAAGTGATTCAAAAACTTCATCTTTGCTTTTGTTTGATATAAAAAGGGCAAGTTCAAAAGCTTGTTTTGTTTCTTCTGATACGCAAAAAGAAATTTCCGTTTTGTTCATAATTATCCTCCATTTTTTTTATTGATTGTTATTAGTAGATCTATAATAACATAAAATTATAGAGAAGTCAAGCTTTTTTCTCTATAATTTTTGCAAAAATTTATTTTTTATAGACTATAATTTATAAATCCTTAATGTCCTGGATTGCGATTTTTGAAAATTCGAGATTTTTGCCCGAAACACGATAGGATTTCTTAATGTGTTTCGGGCTACTACTAATCATATAGGGAAAAACGGGGATAAAAAGCAAAAAACACTTCCATATACCTTACAAGTCAAGGTCATGGAAGTGTGCTTAGTTGGAGCAGGTGACGAGAGTCGCGCCTTTGGCGGCGCGCCCCGCTCGGCAATTATCAATTGCCGCCTTTGCCGTCGAGATTTTCATTATCCAAGCTTCGCAAGGCAAAGCGTTTTGCTCTCGCAAAACGGTTCCACCCTCGACTCTCGTCATAACGCACTTATTCTTCCAAAAACAAAAGCACCCTCGAAGGGTGCTTTGTTTTTGGAGCAGGTGACGAGAGTCGAACTCGCCGGGAACAGCTTGGGAAGCTGCCGCCATACCGCTAGGCGACACCTGCATTGCTTTTCTATTATATCTGCTTTTTTATGAAATGTCAATCGCTTTTTTGTTCTTTTTACAATCCTTTTTCAGAAATTATCTCCGTTTTTGTCGATAAAAATTTCACCTTTATCCCAAACTGCTATAAAACAAGGAGCGCATTCCATGGAAAAGGTTCTTAAAAAAACAAAAAATAAGAGCGGGAGCGGCTTTTTAAAAGGCGCGGCTTGGATCGCCGCAGGCGGATTTATCGCCAAACTGATCGGCGCGCTGTATCGGATTCCGCTGACCAACCTTGTCGGCGGACACGGTTTGGGACTATACCAAATGGTGTACCCTGTGTACTGTATGCTACTTACTGTTTCTGCCACGGGTATTCCGTCTTCCATTGCAAAATTGACAGCAGAACGCGTCGGAAAAGGACAAACGGGGCTACTCGTATTCAAAACAGCCATGCGCTTGTTCCTGTTAATCGGTGTAATCGGAACGGCGTTGATGTGTCTTTTAGCACCTTTTTTGTCTGCCGCGCAGGGCAGCCAAGAAGTGCTTGGCGGGTATTTTACGCTTGCGCCGTCGGTGGTGCTCGTGTCCGCTATTTCCGTTTTTCGTGGGTATTTTCAGGGCAGAAATAACATGATGCCCACGGCGTTATCCGAAATTACCGAACAGGCGGTAAAAGTGGGGTTTGGTCTACTGTTTGCTTATCTTTTTCGCGCCAACGTGCAAAAGGCGGTCGTATTTTTATTGCTCGCAGTATCTTTATCAGAGCTTACGGCGCTGTTTTTAATGATTTTTTTATTTCGTCGCAACCCGTCTACCGCTATTTCGCCAAAAACCGAAGAAAAAGTATCCGCAAAAGCGGTATTAAAGTTGAGCATACCCGTTACGTTTAGCTCGATCATTTTACCCCTTTCGGGGCTGTTGGATAGCGTGCTTGTACCAAGGTTTTTGGGCGCGTACAGCGCAGACGCCGTAACCTTATTCGGCTTGTTTTCGGGCGGCGCTGTAACCGTGATCAATTTGCCCGTATCGATTTGTTACGGAATTGCCGCGGCGAGCGTACCTGCCGTAGCAACCGCCGCGGCGCAAAAAGGCGGGGGGACGTGTCGCGATAAAGCACGTTCGCCACGTAGGCGGATATGGTATTCGCTGTTTGTGACGGTGGCGGTGGCGTTGCCGAGCGCGATAGCGCTATTTCTGTTTGCCGAACCCGCGGCAAAAATCATTTTCCGCGCCCTTTCGGGGGAAGAATTGCGGATATTGATCGACCTAATCCGCGCCTTTTCTGTCAGCGCGTTGACGTTTTCTTGCGTACAAACTTTGTCAGCGTGCCTGACGGCGCAGGGGAAACCGCAATACGCGGCGCTGTCTATGTTGATCGGGGTAACGGTAAAGACAGGACTGTACGTCTGGTGGCTGCAAAACCCGAAAATTTCCGTTTTCGGCTTGGCGCACGCGACGAATATTTGCTATTTGGTTGCGTTTTTGCTGAATTTGGTGTATAATTTAATCGTATCCAAAGAAAAACGCAAGGAGTGACGAAGGATGATCACGGTTATCGGTTTGGGCGTGGCGCAGGGCGATCTGTCGGGGCGCGGAGAAAAGGCAATTCTGGCGGCGGCTGCCGCAAATAAAAAAATCGTTGTGCGGACGGCGCATACGGAGTCGTACAAGACGGTACTCGCCTTGGGTGTGCCCCATATTTGCCTGGACAGCGTGTACGAAAGCAGTCGCAATTTCGGGACGCTTGCCAAAAATCTTGCGAAAGCCGTGGCGGAACAGGGAAACGATTGCGTATATCTCGTGGACGGCGCGGCGACGGAAGATAACTCGGTAAAGGCGCTTATCAAACGCACGCGCGGCAAGATCGAGATTATTGACGGCGTGTCCAAAACGACGGCGCTTGTCCGTGCGGCAGGATTTGCGGATTGTTCATATACCGCCGTTTCGGCGTACGAGCTTTTTGACCGCGCGAGGGAAGGAAATTTGGCGTTGCCACTGATCGTATACGATTTGGACGACGAGAGCTTAGCAGGCGATTGCAAGTTAATTCTCGGCAATTTATTTGGCGAAGAGAGCAAGGTAAAATATATCTGCGCGGGCGTGGCAAAAAAGATTGCATTGTTTGAACTGGATCGGCAAAAGGAGTATGATTATACCTCGGCGGTGGCGTTAGAGCGTGTGGAACTTTTGAAAAAACAGCGTTTTACGATGGAGGATTTGAAAGAGATTATTGTGCGTTTACGCGCGCCGGGCGGTTGTCCTTGGGATCGGGTGCAGACGTGCGACAGTATTAAAATGTCCGCCGTGGAAGAAGCGTACGAGCTGGTGGACGCGATCGATCAGGACGACGACGAAAAGATTTTGGAAGAAACGGGGGACATTTTATTGCAAGCGGTGTTCCATGCGGTAATTAAAGAAGAAACGGGCGCGTTTGATCTCACCGACGTATTGACGGGAATTTGTCAAAAATTGATTTCCCGCCATACTCACGTTTTTGGGGAAGACAAAGCTGAAAATGACGCGGGGGCGTTGTCCGTTTGGGAAAAGAATAAGATGGTGGAAAAGCATCAGGTTACTTTTGCGGACGCGGTCAACGACGTACCGAAGTGTTTCCCTGCGGCAATGCGCGCGCAGAAGGTGGGCAAGCGCGCAGCGAAAGGCGGCTTGGATTTTGCGGACGTGAAATCGGCAGCCGAACGTATTCAAGCGGAATTGCAGGAGTTTTTCACCGCCTATAACGCAGGGGACAAGATTGCGGCGGAAAAGGAGCTTGGCGACGTATTGTTTGCCGCCGTCAACGTGGGCAGAAAGGCGGGTTGCGATTGCGAAAAAGCGCTGAAAGAAAGTACGGATCGTTTTGCGGCGCGCTTTACCCTTGCCGAGAAAAAAGCTTTGGCGGACGGTAGGACGGTAACGGAATTGACCGACGAAGAATGGGACGAATATTATAAGGCGGCAAAAGCCGAAATTTGCAAGGCGTAAATCAGGACGAAAATAGGAAAAAGTGAAAACGGGGGCATACGGTATGCGATTAACGCCGATTTCCATAGGAAATCTTACAATTGAAAACAACGTGTTTTTAGCGCCGCTTGCCGGATATACGAATTACCCTTTCCGTCGGTTGTGCAAAGGATACGGGGCGGGGCTTTGCTATACCGAAATGGTGAGCGCAAAGGGTTTGAAATACGGCAGCGAAAACACGAAAGAGCTGCTGTATACGGACGAGAAAGAGGGGTTATGCGCGGCGCAAATTTTCGGGAGTGAGCCCGATACCATGCGCGCGGCGTGCGAACACGAAGCGTTTGCGCCCTTTCCGATTGTCGATATCAATATGGGCTGTCCCGTACCTAAAATCTATAAAAACGGCGAGGGGAGCGCGTTGCTCGAAAATCCCTTGCTTGCCGAAAAGATCGTGAAAGCGTGCGTCAAAAGCGGAAAAACGATCACCGTGAAATTCCGTATCGGCGTGCGCGAAAACGAATATATCACGAAAGAATTTGCTAAGCGTATGGCAGGGGCAGGGGCGAGCCTGCTCACCATTCACGGCAGAACGCGTGATAAAATGTACGCGGGGGAAGTGCATTTCGACGAGATCGCGGCGGCAAAGCAGGCGGTCGAGATTCCCGTGATTGCAAACGGGGGCGTGTTTTCAAATGCCGATGCTGACAAGCTTATAAACGAAACGGGCGCGGACGGCGTAATGGTGGCGCGCGCGGCGCTTTTCGATCCGCAAATCTTTTGTCAACTGACGGGAGCGGAAGCGGAAAGCAAACTGCAAATGTTCGAAAAGCAGTTGAAATGGACGGAGCAGGTATGCGACGAACGGTTCGTCGCGGTGTTTTTA
>JAZSJN010000189.1:0-11333 GCA_045534315.1 Candidatus Scatosoma sp. | reverse complement strand
TGAAAAAGGTTGAAAAAGGTGAAACTGGAAATATAAGTGGGGAATGGGGCATTGGTAGAGGCTTCCTATTTTACTCCACAGGAGAGTTGGACGAGAAAATAAATAAATACGGCGTTTCGCTGAAACTGCCGGAAGGGGTGTCAACGTACGAAGGTAAGGGAGTCACTTTTGAGCTGATAAAAGTAGAATACAAGAAATGGACGGAAAAGACAAAAGTATTATTTTGGAAAAGGAATAAGAAACGTAGAGGTCATGTCGCTTGCCTAACCACGATGGCAAAAAAAATATTTGTGGACATTGAAAAGCTAGCTGCACAAGAAGGAATAAAATTGGATTTGAATAAGATACGATGTGAGCGTTATCTTGATGATGATGGCATTTACCATCTTGTAGAAAAGGTTGTTCTTCAAGGGGTGAATAGTTTTCATAAAACAAGATATGGGAGGGTTACAATCTTTTGTTACTATAAGATACACATCCCCTATTCCATAACCTTATAAAATTTAAGCACAAATTCCTACGCTCCTTGCATATACTATAACAGAGTATTTTGCAAGGGGCGTTTTGTTTTTATGGAACTGAGTTTTTCCGATTTAAGAACGAAAGAAGTCGTCAACACGCAAGACGGCAAAAAACTGGGTAAAGTATGCGACGTGTCGCTCTGTTATCCCGAAAATAGGTGGCTGGGGATCGTCGTGCCGGGCGGCAGGGGATTTGTCGGAAAAAAGAGCGCGATCTTTATCGATTTGAAACATATCGTAAAAATCGGGGAAGACGTCGTGCTTGTCAACGTCGGGCTGCCTTGCGAACGTAAAAAAGGCAAACGCGGTTGCCCGCCTAGTCCGCCGATTTCGCCCGCTCCGCCCCCTGCGCCGCGTGGACCGCAACCCATGTCTTACGCTCCGCCAACCGCGCCGTACCCGGGCGCAGATCGCAATTTTGACGATTTTGAATAACCTTATTCCGCTTTAAAAGCTCGGTTTTTCTGCCGAGCTTTTTATTTTTACGGTGATAAACGGACGATAAACGCGCACGATACGGCACTTGACAAAATGCAAAAAAAATGATATAATAAAAGAGAAAAAAGACGGTTTTGTGACAAAACGTGTAATTTCACACAGTTTTCACGGCGATTTGTCTTAGGAGTAACAAAATCAGGGTATAAATATACGTGAGATTTGTCAAAAACTGACAAAATACGTCAAAAATAACGGGGAAGGAAGATTTTTCAAACATGAAGATTTTAATTGTAGATGATGAAAGTATGATCAGGAACGTTCTGCGCGAATACATTGAGTTTGAAGGCAACGAAGCGTTTGAAGCCGAAGATGGTATGCAGGCGGTAAAGATGTGCCGTGATAACGATTACGATCTGATATTGATGGACGTAATGATGCCGCATTTGGACGGTTATTCCGCGGTGAAAGAGATTAAAAAGAGTAAGGATATTCCCGTGATCATGCTGTCGGCGCGCGGAGAAGAATACGACAAGTTGTTCGCTTTTGAGATCGGCGTGGACGATTACGTGACAAAGCCGTTCTCGCCCAAAGAAGTAATGGCGCGTATCAACGCCGTGACCAAACGCCACGCGTCGAAAGAAGTCAAAAATGAAATCTTGAAATTTGAAGGCTTGGAAATCGACATGGCGGGTAGAAACGTATACGTGGACGGGGTAAAAGCAGAGCTTACGCCCAAGGAATACGAATTGCTTTTTTATCTCGTGCGCAACAAAGGCATTGCGCTCACGCGTGAAAAGTTGTTGTACGACGTGTGGGGCTTTGATTTTTACGGGGACGACCGTACCGTGGATACGCATATCAAGATGCTCCGCGGCAATTTGAAAGAGTACCGCAAATTTATCGTAACGTTGCGCGGCTTGGGTTACAAATTCGAGATTTAACCGTTTGCAAACATTGTGCGAAAAATGGACGACAAGAAAAAAAGGAAGGGCGGGGTAATGACACGAAAAACAACGCCGAAAAAGAAAACGGTAAAACAGCGCGGCGTTCCCAAATTCCGCAGCAAACAACGCACGGCGAGCGTGTATTTTTTGCTGTGCACAATCTTTGCGGTTTTGTCGCTCGTTGTTGTGTTGGTGTTCAGTATTCCGCAGCAATACATTTTTTCGCGTACCTATCAAAAAGAAGCCTCCGAGAGCGTTTTAGCAAAGGGGCGTGTCATTGAACACGATTTGGACAACGGATTGCCGCAGGGCTGGGAATCGGGTTGGAGCTCCTACGTACGCAAACTTTCCTATGCGCACCAGGTTCGTGTGTTTATCTTGGCGGAGAACGGTGACGTGCTCTATCCCGAAGAAGTAACTTTTCCCCCCACGGACTCGGAAAACGATAACAACTCGAATACCATTCATTCGTGGGATGAGGGGATTTCGGACGAGCTCACGGCGGATCATATCGGGCGGATCGATGCCGAACAGGACGGGTACGTCGTTTACAAAGGTAGCGGCGAATACGTATACGGCAGTACGGTTAAAATGGGCGATAAAACGGGCTATTTGTACGTTGGACAATCGTTGGAATTGATGTCAACGGCACTTAGAAGTATGTCCACGCGTATCGTGCTTTTGGCGATTTTCGTGTTTATGCTCAGCTTTTTCGTCAGCAGCGCGGTGGCAGGTTGGTTGATCAAACCGATGACGGAAATGACGGAAAAGGCGCGGCGTTTGGCACAGGGGAATTTTGATATGGATTTCCACGGCGTCGATTACGGCAAAGAGATGGTGGAGCTTGCGGATGCTTTGAATCATGCGCGGGATGAGCTGTCCAAGACCGATCGCATGCAAAAGGAATTGATCGCAAACGTGTCGCACGATTTTAAAACCCCCTTGACCATGATCAAAGCATACGCGTCTATGATTGTGGAAATTTCGGGGGATATTCCCGAAAAACGGAATCAGCATGCGCAGGTCATTATCGACGAAGCGGATCGTTTGACTTCGCTCGTTAGCGACGTGCTGGATATATCGAAAATTAGTTCGGGTATACAGCCTTTGCAGCTGCAGCTTGCAAATATTTCAGGGTGCGTTTGCGATGCCCTGAGACGTTTTGAATATTTGAAAGAAACGCAAGGCTACGTGTTTGAAACGGAAATTGAAGACGGCTTGTTTGCGACGGTGGACGAGTTGCGTTTGGGGCAAGCGATCTATAATTTAATCGGAAATGCGGTCAATTATACGGGCGAAGATAAGCGAGTGATCGTTCGTTTAAAACGGGAAACGGAAGGGTTCCGATTCTCGGTGACCGATACGGGCGCGGGGATTCCGCCCGAAGAGCTGAACGAGATTTGGGAACGGTATTACCGATCGAACTCGTCGCACAAACGACCTGTACAAGGTACGGGGTTGGGGCTTTCGATTGTTAAGACGATATTGGAAAAGCACGAACTAAAATTTGGGGTAAATAGCGAAGTGGGAAAAGGCAGTACGTTCTACGTCCTTTTTCCTGAATTGTCGTAAAGTCGGCACTGTTCTTCGTTCCCTATCATAATTTAACGGATAAAAAAGTCTGTTCTATAACGGGATTTCCGTTGACAGCTGCAGACTTTTGTATTATAATAAGCACAAGTAAATATTCTTTGGGGCGGGGTGTAATTCCCCACCGGCAGTACAGTCTGCGAAGGGCGGCGTTTTTAAAGCGTGCCCCCGAATCGGCGCAATTCCGATACCGACGGTGAGTTTGGCGATTTTTGTCAAAAAGTCCGGATGGAAAAAGAACGAGTTTTTAGGATATACCATGCCGTTTTGCGCCCCGATTTTTCGGGGCGTTTTTTTTTCTAAGGATATTTGCAAAAAATTTATTCGGAGTGTTTTATGGAAGAAAAAAAGCGTGTAGGCGAAGTATTGAAACGGCGTGCAAGCGCAAAAAGGTTGGCGTTTATGGCGATTTTTGTCGCCCTTTCGTATGCGGTCAGTTTTTGGGAAATCCCGCTGTTTCCGGCAACCCCCTATCTAAAACTTGATTTTGGCAACGTGTTTATTTTACTCGTATCCTTTCTGCTTGGACCTGTCGAAGGGATTATTGTTTGCGCATTGAAAGAGTGTTTGCGTATGCTCGGCTCGTCGTCGGGGTGCGTGGGGGAGCTTGCCAACATGGCGGCGACGACGGCATTCATTTTATTGCCGTCCATCGTCTATCAATTCCGCAAGGGGTTGCGGTGGGTGATTCCGTGCTTGATTGCGGCGTGTTTTATCGGCACGGGAGCGGCGCTTATCACCAACCGATTTATCACCTTTCCGCTGTATATGGGCGGCGCGGCTGCGTCGGTGTTCAACGACGTGTTTTGGTTTATCGTGGCGTTTAACATGATCAAGACGGCGTCCATCGGGTTGTTGACCGTGCTTTTATACAAAAGGTTGTCGAATTTTTTAAAAAAATTGAAAATTTAAGCGTGTAGCGAGCGAAATAATTGCAAAATTTCCGCAAAGGTATTATAATAAAGTTATGGCAAAGATCATCACGAACACGCGCGAAGAAACGGAAACGTTCGCGCGCGAGTATGCAAAAACTTTATCCGCAGGCGACGTCGTCGTATTGGACGGCGATATGGGCGCGGGCAAAACGGTGTTTTCCAAGGGCGTAGCCGCAGGGTTGGGCATTGAAGAAGAAGTTACCAGCCCCACGTACGCGTATATGAACGATTACGACGGACGGCTGTTCCATTACGATTGTTACCGCATTGAAAGCGTGGAGCAGGCGGAAAATTTGGGGCTTGCCGACTATTTTGATATGGGCGGTATTTGCTTGATCGAGTGGGCGCAAAATATCGCGCCGCTGCTTCCCCGCAAAATCAAGCGCGTGGTCATCAAAAAATTGGACGAAAACAGACGGGAAATCGAATACTGATAAGGGGAAAGGCGAAAAGTCATGGAAAATTATTTGGCGGTGGATACCAGCGGCAATCATTTGTGCGTAATTGCGTGTAAGGACGGAAAGATACATTCCGTCTTTTTGCCTGATTGCGCGATGAAACATTCCGTTTCGGTTATGCCCGCGGTTGACAAAGCTCTCAAAGACGCGGATATGACCCTTGACGAATGTGATTTCTTTGCGGCTGTCGTGGGAGCGGGATCGTTTACGGGGATACGTATCGGGATCTCGGTGGTAAAGGGGCTTTGTTTGGCGTACAAAAAACCCGCGTTGCCCGTAACTTCCTTTGATGTGATGGCATATAATGAAACAAACGGCAAGGTTTTGTGCCTTGTCGACGCTCTGCACGATTGTTATTACGCTTGCGGATACGAAGACGGAAAGACGGTATATTCGCCCGCCTATCTCACGGAAGAAGAAACGTTGAATTTGGCGGCGGAAGGGTACGCTTTGCGCGCTCTTTCGGTTGCGTCGATTGCGGAAAAAGCGACGGTAGAGATCGTAGACCCCGTAATGGGTTTGGCAAACGCTGTGGCGCAGCTGTCTGCGCAAGGACATTTCGGGGAATTGACCGCTCTGTACGTGCGGAAAAGCTCCGCAGAATTGAATTTGGAAGAAAAGAAATGATCGCGATACGGGATTGGACGGAAAAGGATCTGCCGAAGTTGATGGCGTTGGAGCGCGCGTGTTTTGCAGACGCATGGACGACGGAAATGATGAAAAACGAATTTACGCGCGACGTTTTTTGCGGCGTGCTGGCGG
Organism: Candidatus Scatosoma sp.; assembly: GCA_045534315.1. Classification (GTDB taxonomy): domain Bacteria; phylum Bacillota; class Clostridia; order Christensenellales; family Borkfalkiaceae; genus Scatosoma. The sequence continues at coordinate 5,685 of JAZSJN010000189.1, read as the reverse complement.
AAGACGACGGCGTGCTCGTGGGGTACGTATGCGGGTATACGCTGTTTGAAGACGCGGAACTTTTCAAGATTGCCGTTATGCCAGATTGCCGCGGAAAAGGGATCGGAGGCTTGCTTTTGGACGCTTTTGCCGAAAAAGCGGCGACGAAAGGCGCGGAACGTATCTTTTTGGAAGTTCGTATATCCAACGAGCCTGCGTTGGGGTTGTATTTGAGCCGTGGTTTTGAAAAAACGCGGGTACGAAAACGCTATTATTCCGACGGCGAAGACGCCTTGGAAATGAAACGAGATCTTTGCCCTAAGGCTTGATCGACAAACCGAAAATAAAAAACGAAAGGGGGACGGGCAGACGGTTACGCTTTCCGACGTTTCGTTTTTACAAAAGGGAAAGGGGAAAGATTTGGTGTTGTTGCACGGCTATCTTTCCTGCAAGGAAACGTTTGCAAAGCAAGTGGAATATTTTTCCCGATTTTACCGCGTTACGGCGATCGATTTTATCGGTTTCGGAGGGAGCATGTCTTTGTCAAGCCCCTTTTCGGTGTCGGACTATGCCGTATGGACGAAGGAGGTTTTCACTCTTTTGGGCGTTGAAAAACCGCATGTGATCGCCCATTCGTTCGGTTGCCGCGTAGCGGTAAAAATGGCGGCAAACAATCGTGATTTTTTTGATAAAATCGTGTTAACGGGCGCGGCGGGTGTAATTTTAAAACGTTCGTTTTTGTATAAGATCAAGGTAAAAACCTACCGTTTTGTGCGTTGTTTTGCCCCGAAATTTGCGGAAAAACGCTTTGGTAGCGCGGAATATAAAATGCTCTCGCCCGTGATGAAAGAGAGTTATAAAAAGATCGTAAACGAAGATCTGCGCGAGGACGCGCGAAAGATCGAAAACTCCGTATTACTGTTACAGGGAAAGGACGATCGCACTACGCCGAAAAAAGAGGCGCAGGCGTATTTACATTGTATGAAACAGGGTAGGCTGATCGAAATGAACGGCGGGCATTTTGCGTTTATGGACGATCCCTTGACCTTTAATCTTATCGTAGAGGAATTTTTTTATGACGGAACTTTTGCTCAAGGTAGTGGCTAGCGTCGTATCGGCTTGCTTGTTTTGCGTGTGTACCTTTAAAACGGTGGGCGCGATGCAGCAGGCAGGGTATAAAAACGGCGTTTTTTGGCGTTGGCTCAAACGCAAGGATAATTTGCAATATAACCGTTTGGCAGTGCTTGCGCTCTGTTTGGGGCTTTCGACGGCGATCGTATCCTTGTGCTTTTCTTTTTTGAGCGTAACTTGGGCGCTTGCCATTTCTGCCGTGCCTTTTGCTCTGCTTTGTTTGGTCTTTTTCTGGGCGGACGGAAAATATGCGTTGAAAGTTAAAACCGTACGCACGGGGCGGCTTTGTCGACTGTTTGGCATATATTTGTTCTTCGTAGCGGTAGTGGGATATTTGTTGATCGCGCTGCTCGGCTTTTTAAAGGATTGGAACGGATCGGAACTGTACGGTTTGGTTTCGTACGTACCCTTTGCGGTGATGCCTCTTCTTTTGCCCGCTCTTCTTTGTTTGGCGAACGGCGTAACGAGCATTTTTGAGAACGCGCGGAATAAAAAATTTGTCAAACGAGCGGGGACGGTATTAAACGAAACGGAAATAATCCGCGTCGGCGTGGTGGGCAGCTATGGCAAAACTTCGGTAAAAAATATCCTAAAAACGATCCTTTCCGAAAAATATGCGGTGGTGGAAACGCCTGCGTCGTACAATACGCCGATCGGGATTGCCAAGACGGTCTTTTCTTCTGCATTTGCTAATAAACAGGTGTTAATCGCCGAGATCGGAGCAAGAAAGGCGGGGGACGTGTCGCAACTTTGCGCGCTGGTAAAACCCGATTACGCCATTTTTACGGGTGTGTGCGAGCAACATATCGAAACGTTTGGTTCACTTGAAAACATTTTAAAAGAAAAGAGCGAAATTTTAAAATGCGGCGCAAAAAAAGCGGTTTGCGGCAACGGTTTACGCGGCGCGGTGGAAGAGAACGAAAACACGGCGTTTGCTTGCGAGACGAAAGACGTTACGCTGGCTTTGACAGGTACGCGGTTCGTCTTAACGTTCGGCGACGAAGAAATCGCCGTAAACACCAAATTGCTTGGCGCGGGGGCGGTGGAAAACGTTGCGCTGGCGGCGACGTTGGCGTATGAAATGGGTTTGACGGTGGCAGAAATTGCGCGCGGTATTGAAAAGATACAACCCGTACCCCACCGTTTGCAACTTATGGAAAACGGCGGCGTGTACATTTTGGACGACGGTTACAATTGCAATATCGTGGGCGCGAAAGGGGCGCTGGAAGTGCTTAGTACGCACACGGGTAGAAAATGCGTAGTTACCCCCGGCATTGTAGAATGTGGTATATTGGAAGAACGGATCAATGGGGAGCTTGGTGCGGCGCTCGCGGCGGCGGATACCGATCTCATTATCTTAATTGGGCAGACGTTGGTGCAACCGATAAAAGACGGATACTTACAGGCGGGCGGCGCGGTGGAAAAATTGCAATCTGCATGTACGCTTGCGGATGGGCAAAAGCTGCTGGCAGATTGGGTGCAGGCGGGGGACGCAGTGCTCTTTTTGAACGATCTTCCCGACGTTTACTAAGCGGAAACATTAAAATAGCATACGACGGAAACACCAAAGCGGAAAAATCTACGCGGAGGTGTTTTTTTATGCGGAAAGTGGCGGTGGTGTTCGGGGGCAAGTCAAGCGAAAACGAGATTTCCGTATTGACGGGTATTTTCGTTATGAAAGTATTGGAAGGGTCGGATTTTTCGCCCGTGCCCGTGTACGTGCATACGGACGGAGAGATGTATTCTTCGTCGAAACTGAAAGAGTTGTCTAGCTTTCAATCGGGCAAGATTTCGCAGCAGGACAGAGTGATCTTTTACGGTAAAACGCTCTATCGCGTGCAACCGCAAAAGGGCAAAATGAAAAAGCTGACGGACGTGGACGTTGTGCTCAATTGCTGCCACGGCGGATTGGGAGAAGGTGGGGGCGTGTCCGCGTTGACGGCGTTAAACGGCATACCGTTGGCGTCCCCTGATCTTTTGTCTTCGTCGCTTTTTATGGATAAAGACGTGACCAAAATGGTAATGAAAGGCTTGGGTGTACCCACTGTGGATTATATTCGCGTTGGGGAAAAAGATTACGAAAAACGGGGCACGTTTTTGCTAAAAAGTATCGAGCGTCGTGTGAAATATCCCGTCGTGATCAAACCCGTACATCTTGGCTCGTCCATTGGTATTACCAAGGCGGAAAACGAGGAAGAGGCGAAAAAGGGGATCGAAACGGGGTTTGCGTTGGACGATCGGCTGATTATTGAAAAATATTTGGCGGATAAAACGGACGTCAATTGCGCGGCGTACAGCGTAGACGGTGAGATTTTTGTGTCCGAACCGCAGACGGCGTTTGGGGACGGGATCTATTCGTTTGAAGAGAAGTACATCAAACGCAAAAAAGACGTAGGCGTACGCGCCGCGCAGGGGCAGGAAAATGCGCAAACGATAGGGGACGGGTGCGCGTTGAGTGCAGAGATTGCCGAAAAAATACGCAGTTATACCAAGACGATCTATAAGCGGTTGAATATGCAAGGCGTGGTGCGCATGGATTATCTTGTCAGCGATAAACAGGTCTATCTTTGCGAAGTAAATACCGTTCCCGGATCGCTTGCCTATTATCTGTTTTGCGACCGTATCATAGAAGCGCGCGCGTTCTTTTGCGATTTGCTCTGTGACGCGCTTGCGCGGGTAAAGGACGCAAAGCATATCATAACGACGGGCATTTTGCAAGGCGTAGAATGGCGTAGAAAATAAAAAAAACCCGAAAGAGTCACTCTTTCGGGTTAAAATTTTTATATGGTTTATTCGTTGGCGGTTTGTGAATCGTCCGCCGCCGCAACTTCTTGTACAAGCTCTGCCGCGGGTTCGTCGGCAAGGGGCTGCGCTTTTTCTACGGAAGTAAAGACGAATTTTTTGCCTTTAAAGACGATATAGATTACCGTGTAGATCAACGCGCCCAGCGTTTCGATCAACATATCGTGCATGCTGTCAAGCAAGCCGATGTCCAAATATCCGTTAAGTACGGTTAACGTGCCGTCGGGGTTGGTGATTGTGGTGGTAATCGTATGTGCTGAGCCGATTGCGCTTTCGGAAAAACCGAGCAGTTTGCCTAAATAATAGGACGGGCGGGTATCTGTCAGCCAAGTATCTTTCTGCATATCTGTACCGAAGATACTGTCCATTCCAAATTCGACAAATTCCCAAAGCCCTGCAATGGCAAGAGAGAACGCAAAGCCCATAATCGCGCACAGCGCCACGCTGGCGTCCTTTTTGCCGAGCGCGCGGGGCAGGTATGCGCCGAAGATGGCAAACAGCAAACCTGCAAAACCGTGCAGCATATCGTCCCACCAGAAGAATTTCAGATACAAGTTATAGGACGAGCCAAGCAAAGGGCAAACCGTATAGGCAATGACGAAGATATACAAAACGGGCTGTATGCGGAAACGGAACAGCCGTTCGATGATAAAAGGCGCTAAGGCGTATACGATTGCCGCAAAGGAAAGCGCCATATCGTCCCATTCCGTCAACACAGCGAAATATACGATCGAGAACAGCGCAAACAAAATCGCCAATGCGGTGGTAATCAATTTCGTCCAAGCCGCGCCGTTAAAGCTTTTCAATTTTCCGATCACTTTATTCATAGAACAAGCCTCGTAAAACGGAGATATTTTACTGCGTTATTATAGACGCAACATATAGTATAACAGTTTTAGAAAAAAAAGTCAAACGCTTGAAAGGCTTTTGCGCACGGAATATAATTTTCCGTAAATCTTCGTTAAAAATCATTGATTTTTGCGCGTAATTTTGCTATACTGTTGTAGAAAATATCAGATTACGGAAAAACACAAGGTTTTTCGCGGGAGTTTTTATGGCTACGGTTGAATTTACCGATAAAGTAAGAATTTTAATACGTGCAGGGGACGGCGGCGACGGCATGAACTCGTTCAAGGCGTATAAGGGCAAGCCCGCGTGTGGTCCTGACGGCGGCGACGGCGGCAAGGGCGGCGACGTGTATTTCGTCGGGGATAAGGACATGAACGACCTGTTCCCTTTCCGTTTCGTGTCTAAATATTTTGCCGAAAACGGTGAAATGGGCGGCACGCAAAAATGTTTTGGTAAGAGCGGCAAGGACTTGTTGATCAAAGTGCCTTTGGGGACTTTGGTACGCGACGAAGAGAGCGGTAGGTTGATCTGCGACGTCTTTGAAGACGGACAAAAGGTCTTGGTTGCGCGCGGCGGCAACGGGGGCAAGGGTAACGTACGTTTTACCACCGCTCGTCGGCATGCGCCCAACTTTGCACAAAAGGGTGAAAAAGTCAAACAGCATTACGTCATTTTGGAAATGAAGGTGATCGCAGACGTCGGTTTTGTCGGGTTTCCCAACGTGGGCAAGAGCACGCTTTTATCCAAAATTTCGGCGGCAAGACCGAAAATTGCAAACTATCATTTCACGACGTTATCCCCCAATCTCGGCGTAGTGCGCTATTACGAAAAATCTTTCGTAGCGGCGGATATTCCCGGACTGATCGAGGGTGCGGCGCAGGGCGCGGGCTTGGGACACGATTTCTTGCGCCATATCGAGCGTAC
>JAZSJN010000188.1:0-3239 GCA_045534315.1 Candidatus Scatosoma sp. | reverse complement strand
CACAAGGCGTATATCCGCACGAAGGATTTTAATTTCAGTCTTTCGGGCTTGACGGGTTTTGATTTGCACGATAAGACGGTGGGTGTGATCGGAACGGGGCGTATCGGGCGTGTATTCGTCGATATTTGCCGCGGTTTCGGTATGAACGTCTTGGCGTACGATAAATATCCCGCCGCCGATTTTGAGCGAGAAAACGTCAAATACGTGACTTTGGACGAGCTGCTGCAAAGCAGCGACGTGATTTCGCTCCATTGTCCGTTGACGGAAGAAAGTTATCATATTATCGACGAAAAAGCGATTGAAAAATGTAAACGCGGCGTGGTATTGCTCAATACTTCGCGTGGCGCATTGGTGGACGCCGAAGCGCTGTTAAACGGCATAAAAGCCCGCAAAGTCGGGGCTGCGTGTCTAGACGTATACGAAGAAGAAGGGGATTTCTTCTTTGAAGATTTTTCGGGACATATCGTAGACGACGACGTGTTGGCGCGGCTGATTTCCATGCCCAACGTTTTGGTGACTTCCCACCAAGCCTTTTTGACGGAAGAGGCACTTTCGAATATCGCAGAAACGACGGTAAAAAACATTATAGAAATGTTGGAAAAGGGCGCTTGTGAAAACGAATTGACGTTGTAAAAAAGGATAGAAAAAAACGGCGTGTCCGAAAAAGGGACGCGCCGCATACTTTTTTTAGCCATAAATATTATTCGTTTGTCTGTTCGTTATTGTTCTGTTGTGCTTTGTTGGACCACGTACGAAACAACGACAAAATGGGTAAGATTACGCCGCCGAGAATATTCCCAAGGACGCAGATCAAAAGGTATACAACCGCTTTCCCCGAAAACCCGATAAAATAGAAATACAAGGTGTTTGCAACCGAGTGATCAAAACCGCAGAAAGCAAATACGATGATCGGGAACATAACGCCGACGGTGGTGGACAGTTTTTTCCTGGGTGCATAATTTACCGCGCCAATAGAAAGTGTGATCAAAAATCCGCAAAGGATAGAAGAAGATAACGCCTTTAAGCCCCAAAGATGAGCGTTCAGCTTATCGGGCATGATCAATTCCGCCTGCGGAACGACCTTATCCGCCAAAACGGAATACCGTACGAGCACCGCGGTAAAGAGTACGCCGATCATATTCCAGAAAAAGCATACGGGCAATCTCCACCAGTTTTTTGCGCCCATTTCGGGCATATCCGAAATCAAACCCGTAAAGAGTTTCATTTCAAACATTACGATTGCCAAAATACCGAGCGAGAACATAACCGAGCCGATGAGTTTTCCCCACGTCGCGTAGAGATGACAGGACAGCAAAAACGCCGTGCCGCCCACGCCGATCATAACACCCGAACAAAAGGACATCAAACAAAAGGACGCAAATTGCGCTTTCGTCAATTTTTCCAAAGGTTTCATAATAAATACCGACCTAATAAGAACTGCAGTTTGCAGAACAAACCTATATGATTATAATGCAAACGCGCAAAAAAAGCAAGTCAAAAACACAAAATTTATAAAATAACAAAGAAAATATTCCGCGTGGAGTTTTTCTCATTCGCTTGACAAGACCAAGACTGCGCGGTATAATGAAAGATAGAGTTAACAAAAAGGTGGAAAAGAGTACATATGGCGTATATTCAGTTACATATTTTCAGCAATGCTTTGCGCATGCAAACCGAAGTGGGCGTAATCATGCCCCAACGGGATATCGTGGGTGAAATTGGTATAGACAACGGCGCAAAAGTGGAAAAATACCGCACTTTGTATCTGTTGCACGGGCTTAGCGACGATCAAACCATTTGGCATAGAAGAACGTCGATCGAGCGTTATGCAACGCAGTACGGTATCTGCGTCGTAATGCCTTGCGGCGGCAGAAGTTTTTATATAAACCAACAGAACGGTCAGGCGTATTACGATTTTATCGCCAAGGAATTGCCCGCAATCATTAGTGAATTTTTTAACGTGTCCGACAAACGTGAGGATCGTTATCTCGCTGGAAATTCCATGGGCGGCTACGGCTCGTTAAAAATCGCCTTAAAAGAAAATAAAACGTTTGGCGGAGCGGCGGGGCTTTCGTCGGTGGCGGATATCCGTACGGAGATATTTAAAGAACTGTTGGAAGGGGTTGTTGGAAAGGAAAATTATATTTCCGACGAGGAAAACCTGTTTGCTTTGTCGAAAAAATATGAAAACAGCGATACGAAACCCCGTTTGTTTATGGCGTGCGGCACGGAAGATTTTCTGTATGCCGACAATGTAAAATTTCGCGACCATTTAAAAAACCTCGATTATGATTATACGTACGAAGAATGTGCGGGCGCGCACACTTGGGAATATTGGGATGAACAGATTCAACGGGTTTTAGAATGGGCGTTCGGCAAATAAAGAATAAATAAAAATTATAAAAACGGCTCGTCCATGGTGGGCGAGCCGTTAAACGTTATGTAAGATTATTCGTCGAATTTATTTTCCAAGAACCGTTTTACGTCGTATTCCTGTTTGTAAATGAGATAGGTGGTGACGCCAGGCGCGGTGAAATCTTTCAATGTGACTTCTTCTAAAACGCCGCTTTCCAGCTTGTCTTTCACGAGTTTATAGGGCAAGAAAGAATAGCCGAGCCCGTTTTCAAGATAGGGCAGAAGTTTAGACGAATTATCCACGTCCAAGCGGAAAATGTGATTTTTCGGGAAGAGCGAACGGATAAAGACGCCTGCTTCGCTCAGCGTGAAATCGCACATAAGGTAGGGGAGTTTAGAAAGCTGTTCTTTGGTGATACCGCCTTCGTATTCGTTCATACCTTTTTTACAAACAAGCGCGACGCGGTCCACGTCGTACACGTCGCAGGCATACCCCAAACGTTTTAAGGGGATCGCCGAGAAGACCATGTCCAGCATATTATCCTGTAATTGCTGTATCAAATCGAGCGAATGGCCCAACATAACCTTGATAGACGTGATGGTATTATTTTTCAAACATTCGTCTACGAGCGGTTTTACGTACACTTCGTAGGTGGCGTTGATTGCGCCGATCGAGAATTTACGGCTGTGGTTGGAGAGCGCGTTCATCTCGTCGATCGAAGTGTTTTGCAGCTCCAAAATACGTTCTGCATAGCGCAGGAAAATTTCGCCTGCTTCGGTGAGTTTGACCGTTTTCGATCCGCGGGTAAACAATTTTTTACCCACTTCCTTTTCCAATTCGCTGATGCGGTTGGTGACGGTCGATTGCGCGATAAAGAGTTGTT
>JAZSJN010000147.1:0-2155 GCA_045534315.1 Candidatus Scatosoma sp. | reverse complement strand
TTATTCAAATGTTCAAATGAATGCACCATATTAAAATGAGTGCCCCATGTTAAAATGAATGTACCATACTAAAATGAATATACCATACAAATCGTTCAAATGGAAATTTCCATCTGTTTAAATGAGAAATTATTCACTATCCCTTTAAATTAAAAATGGCTGATTATCTGTTCAAATAAAACGACACCAATCACGCACAACGCAAACTCGACGCCTGTCATACCGAGCGGAATAAACGTACGTGAATGCAGTCGAGTATATCTTTTTTTGTTTATCCCTTATTTATTCACTATCCACTTTTACTTTTTCACCTTTTTTAGATACACTCCACTCACTTCGTTCGGTCGGTATGACATTTCAATCGGTAAAGATCTACCAAAGCCACACGGCGAGCAAGCAATCTTTCTTTATATTAAAAAGCTCGGCAAAAAACCGAGCCTTTCCCTTTATTCCAAATATTGCGACACGGTATACGATAACTTATCAATTACTTCTTCCACGTCGCCAAACAGCATGCAGCCCGCTGCACGGATATGCCCGCCGCCGCCGTATACGCCCGCAATTTTGTTCACGTCCGCATATTCCTTAGAGCGCAACGAAATTTTATATTGCCCTTTTTTTACTTCCATTACCGACGCGGCAACTTCAACCGTGTCCACATTCAAGGGAAAATCCACAAAACCTTCCGTCATGCCGTTATCTGCGCCGCAAAGCTCCATATTTTCCTTGCTGACAACGATCACCGCAAAACGATCGTCATGATAATAACGCATACCACTCATAGTCTTGGCAAAAAGCGCGGCGCGCGCCTTGGGCTGTTTCTTAAACAGCATATAATTATAATACCGAATATCCGCCCCCGCTGCTACCAGCTTTGCCGCCAACGTCAGCGTTTCTTCCGTCACGTCGTCATGCGAAAAATTACCCGAATCGGTCAACAACCCGATCAAGAGATATTCTGCCGTTTTTTTATCAAAAGGCGCACCCATGTCCGCGATGAGCTGTGCAATATTCATGCAATTTGCCGAACATTCGCGCACGTAATTATATTTTGCAAAGCTGTTATTCGAGATGTGATGATCGATATTAACGGTGTCTATTTTTTTACGTTTTGCCGACAAAAATTCGTCCTGCAACGCTCCCAAACGCTGTTCGTCGCTGCAATCCACCGTCACCAAAAGATCATACGCTTTCGTCGGAGCTTTCTTCACCCGATCAATCCCGTCGATAAACGCAAGATTAGACGGAATATCCGTTTCCACACAAACTTCGTTTTCGATTCCAAGCCCGTCCAACGCGCACGAAAGCGCCAACGCACTACCGAAAGCGTCCCCGTCAGGGCGCATATGTCCCACGATCAACACGTTTTTTGCCGATTTTATTCTGTTTGCGATCTGTTCCAAAGAACAATTCATACTATACTCCCAAAAAGCCTTAATGCGCTGCAAGACCGCAACGCATTACAAAACTTATTTTTCCTCGTCCGTATCCTCGTCCGCCGGCGTGGAATAGGTAATTTTTTTAAACAGCTCGTCCATTTTCGCGCCGTACACCATGCTCCCGTCCATACGGAACGTAAGCGACGGCACGGTTCGCATACGCATGACTTGCGACAGTTCATGGCGAATATACCCTGCGTTTTCCTGCAAAATCTGGAAAGAACGCTTGGTTTCTTCGTCGGTCGTGCCGTAAATACTAACGTATACAATTGCCGTTTTTAAATCGGGCGCAACGTCCGCTTCCGTAACTGAGATCAGCCCTTTTAAAGCAGGAGCTTTATCCTTTAAACGGCGCAAAATCGCGCTGATTTCCTTTTGATATTCCCCGTTTAATCGGGAAGTTCTTGATACTTTCATTACGCTTTGATTTCCTCCGTAACGTAACATTCGATAATATCGCCGATTTGAATTGCGTCGAAGCCGTCGATCGAGCAACCGCATTCATAGCCGTAAGAAACTTCTTTTACGTCGTCCTTGAAGCGTTTGAGCTGTTTAACGCCGCCTTCACAAATCATGATATCTTCGCGGTAAATACGCAATTTCCCGCCGCGGACAATCTTGCCGTCCGTAACGTAACAACCGGCAACCGTACCGACGCCCGTAATGTGGAAGGTTTGACGAACCTCACACTTACCCGTGAGAATTTCACGAAGCTT
>JAZSJN010000093.1:0-8709 GCA_045534315.1 Candidatus Scatosoma sp. | reverse complement strand
TATACCGACGCGACGAGCAGTTTCTACGGCGTATTCGGTTACAGAGCAGGCGGCGCGACCGTTATTGAAAATTGTTATATTCGAAGAATAGGTAACAATTACAAGGGAACGAGCATCTTTGGTATCGTGGCTTGTACGAACACCAATCTTCAATTGCATAATACGGTAGTAGACGGCGCGAATTTTACCAACGACGGTAATTATTACAGCAACATGTATATCAATGCTGCGCCGCCCAATGCGTTTGTTATCTATGCGCGTACGGATAAAAATGCGTTAAATTGGGCAATGTCCGCAAACTTCACCGAAGTCGTTGACAGTAATGTTATTTCGGCGACGGCTAGCGATTTGAGTTCGTTTGATACGAATTGCTGGACGATTACGAAGTCGGGTGATAACAAGCGAATTGCATGGGCTGGTACGGCGGATACGGAGGTTAGCTCCGTAGGTGCAGTTACGTTAGAAAATATCAAATTGGCGGAGAACGGTACGACGCAATATGCGATCATGGTTCCCGATGGTGCAGACGCAACGTTGACGACGGCAAGGGACGAGCTCATTACGCTCTTTGCTGAAGCAACGGGCGCAACCTTGACGGCGGTAGACGATAGTGCTTACGATCCGTACGGTGCCTATATTTCCATCGGTAATACCCAGATGTTTACGGCTTCCGGCGTTGAAATGGGCGAGATGAACAGACAAGGTTATCATCTGCAAACGGTCAATAATACGATCTATATCAACAGTGAAAGTTCGCTTGGCTGCTTGTATGGTGTATACGGATTATTGAACGAATTGTTCGGCTACGAACAATATTCCGCAGATACTTATGCGTTAAACAAGCTTTCAACGGTAGGGCCTTTGACGTTAAACAAGACGGAAAGCCCCGATTTTGAGGCGCGCGTGCCCTCCAACGGCGCTTTGGAAGGAGATAGCGATTACGCGAACCGTATGGGGTTGGCAAACGTAAGATACGTTATTCCTGCAGGTGATTATAGATTGGAGGAATATGGCGGCAAGTGGGCGAATTATCATAATGCGTTGGAAATTCTTCCGCCTGCGTATTGGAAAGACGTAGAAGGTAAATCCAACTGGTTCTCGGATGATGAAACGCAGCTTTGTTATACGGCGCACGGCAATACGGACGATTACAACGCGATGGTCGCGCAAATCGTGGACGCTATGAGCATTTCGCTTTCGACAGAAACGTATGGCAGAGCAAAACATCCCGAAGCGACGTACATTACGTTGACCAGCGAAGATACCGAAACGAGTTGTGCGTGTGATGCCTGTGTGGCGGCGAAGACGCTGTACGGTTCGGAAACCGGCGCGGTGATCAAGCTCTGCAACGACGTACGCGCGGGCTTGGAAACGTGGATGAACGAAAATACGCAATGGAAGAGAGAACTCTATTTGTTGTTCTTCGCGTATAACAATTATGTAGATGCACCCACGGTTACCTTGAACGAGACGACGGGTAAATATGAAATGGCGGGTGGCTTGGAAATGCGTTCCGACGTTGGTGTGTATTACGCAGTTTCCGATCACGTCAACTATTATTTCGATATTTACGACACGGCAAACGATACGTTTAGGGCGCAATTTGACGCGTGGGCAAAGATAACGCAAGTCAACGATTCGCCGTTCTGTCTGTGGACGTATTCGAAGAACTTCTCGATGTATATGCTCCGCGCGGACGTTTACGGGGAAGGCAAATTCTACAATGAAAACGCATATCGGTACTTTGCAAACGCAGGGGTAGACCTTTACTGGAACCAAGGTGCGTCCAACGGTACGACGACTCTTTCCGCGTTTGAAAAATTAAATGGTTATATCGATTCGCAGATGATGTGGGATAGCACGCAAAGCGTTACGACGTTGACGGATAAATGGTTTGCTGCAATGTACGGCGCAGGCGCAGAGTCTATGAAGAATCTGTACAACGCGCAAAACACAGCGGCAAGATCGGTATTCGGCACGACGAAACTTGGTATTCCGAGCGTTGCGATTGGGGGCTCGAAGAGTACCGTGAAAAAGACATTAACGAATGATGTCTTTACAACGTGGTTTGGCTATATCGACAGCGCAAAGTCGGCGGTCAATAACGACACAACCCTTACCGCCGCGGAAAAGACTAAGATGATTGGGCATATCAACGAAGAATGGATCTCTGTGGAATTCTTATACGTATGGCTTTATTATTCTAAAACTTGGGACAGCTTAGACGGTGTAACGTTCAACGTGTCGAACACGCAAGCGGCGTTTAGAGAGGTTTTGGGCTATGATTCCGCGACGGGTACTTATGCAAAAGACGTAGTGATTTACGAAAGAGCAAATTCTACGCTTGTCGATTGGATTGAGAGTGGTTTTACGGCATCAGTATAATGAAAATATCTTTTTTAAATGGACGAATTGTGACGGACGGATATTTTTACGAGGACGTTCCCTACGACGTGTCGGCAAACAATTTAAGCGTTTGCTTTGACGGAAAAGGGGGCTTATCCAAATATTTATCCGTCCGAAGCGGAAAAAATTATTCCGCGCGGTCAATGCTTTCTTTGTATAAAGATGGGGAACAGATTGGCGCGTATACGGCGAAACAAACGAAAATGGCGGGCAGAATGCAAGAGCTTTGTTTGTCGGGCGACGGTTATCGCGTGGAATTGAAACAATTTATCACGAAAGACGATGACGCAGTTTTTGTGGAAATAAGCTTTTTCGCAGAAAAAACGACGCAGTTTACGTTGCTTTACGGGGCGGGGGATTCTTTTGAGATGCCTTCCTTTTCCTGCAACGCTCCGTATAAGCGTGTAGACGAGAATATGTGTTTTCAATTGGACGTTCAGGTGTGCGGTGAAGCACGTATTCCGTTTGTATTTGCATACGAAGGCAATCAGGCGTATTGCGACGGCTTGCTTTCCGCTTTTGACAAAAAGGCAGAAGCCGCGCGTCAGGAAATCGACGGCGTCGTTATACCCTCTTCAGCGCAAACAGAAGAAGAAAAAGCTTTATATTTATCCGCAATGTTTTGCTGTCTTGAAAATTACAAGCAATACGGAAGTTGGGAAGGGTTTGTGGCAGGCTGCCATTATCTTGATCCCTTACGGACGTATTATCGGGATTCCTATTGGACGGTCCTGTCTATGTATGCGTACGATATTTCGTTGGTGAAACGGCAGATTCGTACGCTGACGCGTGGCGTTGCAAAGGACGGAAGTTGTCCCTCCGCAGTGAAAAAGGATTTTTCTAGCTTTTGGGGCGGTCATTATGATAGCCCGTCCTTCTTTGTGATGATGGTGTACGATTATGTCAATCATTCGGGGGATGTCGCGTTTTTGCAGGAACAGATCAATGGCAAGAGCATATTAGAATGGTGTCTTTTGGTCATTGATAAGCAAATGGAGCGCACGGATGAAACGGGGCTTTTATATAAAGCAGGACCGTATAATAAGCTCGATTGGACGGACGAAGTAAACCGTAACGGCTACGTAACCTATGATGAAGCGTTATATTACCGAGCTTTGCGTTGTGCGGAAAAGCTTTGCGTTACTTGCGGAAAAGACGGGGCACGTTATCAAAAGGCGGCTGATAAGGTCAAAGAGGCGATCAATACCATTTTATGGGACGAAGAAAAGGGCTATTACGTCAATTACGTTGACGGTGATTTTACGGAAGACAACCTTTCCGTGGATACGGTACTTGTCTATTTGTTCGGGATTGCCGACGAAGAACGAAGTAATAGAATGCTTGATGCGATGGAACGCTTGCTAGAAACGAAAAATAATACCTTACAGCAGGCGGGGGATTACGGTATAATGTGCGTATATCCTTTTTATAAGCGTATCGGCGCGGCATACTTTAAATCTTCGCAGGATTACGAGTATCATAACGGCGGTAATTGGCCCTATTGGTGTGCGATGTATGCTTATGCAAAGCATTTGGCGGGAAGAGACTATCGGTACGCTTTGAAAAGTTGGTTTTCCTACAACCTTGAACGTGGGATATTTACCCCCGTCGAATATTTTTCACCCTGTCGAAAAAGCGGTTCAACGTTGCAGGCATGGAGCGGTTTAGCGGCATTTGTGTACGACCATATCGATAAGCAATCGTTCTTTGCTCCAAATACGTTAATTTGAGAAAAAAATAAGAGAGGTATATTTATGAAAACAAAAAGAATTTTGGCTACACTTTTGTCTGTTTGCGCAATGACGGGCGTGGTCGGTATGGCAGGTTGCGGAGTTGACGATCCGGGCACGGGCGGCGGTAACGTGGATTTCGTTTACAACGTTCCTTCCGATTCAAAGATTTCGATTAAAATCAAAAACTATGGTATGGGTACGGGTACGCTGTGGCTGGAAGAAACGGTAGAACGTTTTGCAAAAGAAAAGCAAAACACGCAATACGGCAATAAAACGGGCGTGTATTTGGATATTGAAGTTACCAATAAACAAAATACTAACTTGATGGCGACGGATGCTACCAATATCTTCTTTGATGAACGCGATTCCGACCCGCATGCTTTGATGCAGTCGAATTTGCTTTTGAACTTGGATTCGATTGTAAAAGATGAATCAAGAGCGGGTGGTTCGCTGGAAAGTAAGATTTTTGAATCTGCGAAAGGCGGTATTATAGGCTCGGACGGAAGCTATTATGCGTTGCCCCACTTTGAATACTACGGTGGGTTGGGATATAACGAATCGATTTTTGAAGAACTTTGCGCCTATTTTGCGGCGGATGACGAGGACAACGTTATTCCCTATGCAAGCAAATACGGTACGGCAAATTTCGTGGGAGATATGACGGCGGCAAAATCGGTTGGTCCGGACGGTAAAACGGGTGTTATCGACGGTGTGGATTATTCCGCAGACGACGGCTTACCCCGTTCTTTGGATGAATTTATTTTGCTTTGCGATTATATCAAGTTTGCTAGTGAAGAAGAAGTGTATCCGCTTACCGTTACGGGTAAATTCTATCATTATTATCCCGATATGATGGTAATCGGCTTGTGGACGAATTTGGCGGGCGCGGAGCAAATGCGCAATTATTACAACTGTACGGGCGATATCGAAATCGTTGAGCGCGACGAGCAGGGAAATCTGATATTTACAAATGAAAATCTCTTCCCTGGTATCGACTACGTGAAGAAACCCAAGACGAAATGGGTAACGATGGCAGAGGATGGTTCCGACGGTTGGATGGGTAACGATATGGCGGCAAAATATTACGCTCTTTCCATTATGGATATTGCCACCAACGAAGGATTTTTCTCGCCTAGTAGCAAATCAGGTGCCGATCACTACACGGCGCAAATGGACTTGTATATGGACGGCAAGGAAAATACGAACAAATCGGCTATGCTAATCGAAGGTAGTTATTGGTATAACGAATCGAACGAAAGAGGGGGATTCGATTACTACGAAGCGGCTACGGGGCAAGACCGTAATGACCTTCGCGTAAAATGGATGAGCCTTCCCACCAGCGTACTCAAAGAAGGCGCTGTTGGTAAGCCCGCGTGCTTTACCGATTGCGGTTTTGCGTATACGCTCGTCAATAAAAACGTGGAAAGCGACCCCGCACTCAAACAGGCTTGCTTGGATTTCGTTGCGTTCTGCTATTCGGAACAAGAGTTGAAGAATTTTACGTTGAGAACGGGTATGGCACGTTCGTTGGTATACGATTTCACGGCGGAAGAATTATCGGGTGTAAGCACGTTCCCGAAGAGTATTTGGGAATCGAGAGACCACAAAGAAGGCTCTAACGTAGTAAATTGGGCGGGTACGACCAGCACTTTCAATTTGGTGAAGAGAAGATTGTCTTTGCAGCTCGATTGCGGTGTATTAAGCGACGGTCTTAACAAACAATCGTTGTTGTTCAATTCTGGTAAGCACACAAAAGACGTATTCGCCGCTTGTAGCTTATACGGAAATTGGAACACGTATTAATTTTATAGAAAGAGCGTCCTTCCAAAGAAAGGGAAGATCTACCGTTTGGAGGGACGCTAAAAAAGTTATTAAGGGGATGTGCTTATGGTATATACCAAAAGATTAAAGCAAAAAAAGACGTATACGCGTAAACAAAAGCGACTGGTTTTCTATACGCTCATGTTCGCGTTACCGCTTTTGCAATTTCTGCTTTTTTACCTGTATGTTAATTTCAATTCGATAAGCCTCGCTTTTACGAATAGAGTGGCAAAAGTGCAGGGGGTTGGTTACGACGTTTCGGTAACGACCGATCATTTCGTTGCGGCATGGAAATTCTTTTTCAGCGGAGTCAGCGGAAGAATGTTGTGGAACTCTATGAAACTGTTTATTTGCCAAATTTTTGTCGTTACGCCGTTGGCGTTGCTGTTTAGTTATTATATCGCAAAGGGCAAGCGGGGGGCAGGTTTTTTTAGAGTAATGCTGTATCTGCCGCAGGTTATATCCTGCGTAGTGTTGGGGTTACTCTTTCAGTACGTTGTCAACGAGGTCTACCCTTACGTGGCGGAAACTTTTTTCGGCGCGAAGAACGTAGAATCCTTATTGTTACCCTCGAGCAGTCCAAGCGCGCAATTTAATACGACGCTCGTCTTTACGCTCTGGTTTAGCTTTGGTGCAAACGTACTCATTTATACGGGTGCGATGAGTGGTATAGACCAATCGGTTGTGGAATCTGCGCAGTTAGACGGGGTGTCCACTTTGCAGGAATTTTGGTATGTTTACGTTCCGATGATTTTTTCCACGGTAACGACGTTCGTCGTAACGGGGCTTGCCGGCATCTTCAATAACCAAATGAATTTGCACGTATTTTTCAACAACGGTGCTCCGCAGGAAGTTAACGTCTTTGGATATTATTTCTACAGAATTTCGGCAATGCACGTAGAGAATACGGCAGGCGGTAACGTCATGCTCTTGGAAGAGTTAGCGGCGCTCGGTTTGATTGCTACTATTGTGCTGATTCCCATTATCTTAATCACCAGAAAACTGATGAATAAGTACGGGCCCAGCGTGGATTAAGGAAAATTTGACGGCTAAGGAGAAGATAAAGAAATGATGAAAAATACAGAAACAAACACCGTCAAAAAGGCAAAACGCAAGGTGCAGGCGTTGGATGTAGTTACAGCCGTTCTGCTGTCCGTTTTTGCGGTTTCCTTGATTTTGCTGATGGCATGGGGGATTTTTACCTCGTTTAAATCTTACGCCGATTTCGAGCGTGGAAAAAACTATTTAGGACTTCCGAACATGTCGGCAATGGGCGCGAAGGACGCACTTGCGTTTGGTAATTATAGACGCATCCTTTTTGGCAAAGCGTTTCATATCAAATCGGTCAATGCTAGCTACTATTCGGCTTTGTTCGGGAAAATCTCAAATAATCCAAATACGGTATATACGCTGGTAGATTACTTAAAGAATTCCTTTTTGTATTCGATCGTTTGTTCGTTTGTACACGCTTTCGTTGCCTTTACTTGCGCTTATCTTTGCGCGAAATACAAATTCCGTTTCAGCGGTTTCATTTACGTACTTATGTTGATTGTTATGGCGATTCCTATCGTAGGCTCGACGCCATCAATGATTTCCTTGTTACGTGATGCAGGTATTCATGATACCGTATTTGCAATGATTGCCCTGAATTTCAATTTTACAGGGATATACTTTTTTGTATTCCACGCTCATATTGCAGGGCTTTCGGATACGTATATGGAGGCGGCGGAAATTGACGGTGCTTCACAAATGGGGATATTTCTTCGTATCGTTTTCCCGCTTTGCATAAAAACCTTTTTTACGGTATTTTTGTTGCAGTTTATTCAAACGTGGAACGATTACCAAACGCCTATGCTGTATTATCCCAACCATCCCACTCTTTCGTACGCAGTATTCCGTATGACGAGAAACACCACTAC
Source organism: Candidatus Scatosoma sp. (assembly GCA_045534315.1). Classification (GTDB taxonomy): domain Bacteria; phylum Bacillota; class Clostridia; order Christensenellales; family Borkfalkiaceae; genus Scatosoma. Next base: position 830 of record JAZSJN010000093.1, on the reverse strand, counting down.
TACAAGCATTTTCGACCAATGCGTTCCCGTATGGGTAGCAGGGTGTATGGTGCTTGCTATTCCCATCTTTATTATTTTCATTGCATTTAATAAATTATTGATGGGCAATCTGACGATGGGCGGTTTGAAAGAATAATTCGTGATAATGAGGACAATTATGAAGAAAAAAATAAAAATATTGGGTTTAACGCTTTGCGGAGTGCTTGCTTTGGGCGCGGGCTCGATTGCGGTAACGAAGTTGCAAAACGTAGACGCCGCTACGCAGTTGGTTTTACCCCAAGAATATTCGTTGGAAGAAGAATATTCCTACGGACAAACGTTGATCGTGCCCGAACCTGAGAAAGTGAGTATAAAAATGGGCGGGATGGTAACGACTGCCGTAGACGTCGTATTGCAATTCCCCGACGGGTCTGCAAGAGGAGAAGGCAGCTACGTATTAGATAAGACAGGCTCTTATGCGTTAACCTATTACAACGCCAACGGTGCGTCCGTTACCGAAAATTTCACCGTATACAAAAACGCCTATTCGATAGGCGGAAATATGCCTGCGGAATATGTAGAAAATTTAGTAGGGCAAGAAAATAAGAGCGGTATTGAAGTTTCTTTGAAAGACGGCGTTTCCTTTGCTTATAATAGAAGTATCAATTTGAACGATTATGCGGGGGAAACCTTGGAGGTATGCAAGATTTTCCCGATGTTTAAGGAAAACGCTGATAGCGCGCCGTCCGCCTCTACCGTTTCGATAAAGGTAGTGGATTGCTATGATAGTTCAAAATTCGTAGAATTTTACGTTTGGGCGGCGGCTAGCAACGAAGTATATTATACGGGCG
>JAZSJN010000042.1:0-3595 GCA_045534315.1 Candidatus Scatosoma sp. | reverse complement strand
CGGTGAAGATTTCTTATCAATGCAACGGCGACGTTTTGATAGAACGGGAAGTTCCTTGCGTACTCGTTCGTGGCTCGAAGAACAATATAGAGGCGAAAAATTATTTGTATGGCAACGGGTTCACCACGTCGTTTAAGGAAGACGACGGTACTTGGCTCGATAAGGGTATCGCCGTGATTGCAAGCGAGGACGCAGAAAGTTGCGGTTGGATGCTTGCTACGCCACAGCTTGCCGACGGTTTCGTTATGGAGTTTCAAGGAATTACGGACCGCGCGAAGAAATTTTCAGCGTTGCGAGTGATCTTTACCGACGCAAAGAACGCCGACGAGCAAATTGCGATAGAAGCAACGGTGGAAACGGGCGGAACGACGCTTACGGTAGGCGAGCAAATCATTCCGATTACGACGTCGACGTTGGTTACCGATAAAAAATACGCCGTTTCGTATGAGGATGGAAAAATCAAATGGGATGAAACGGGCGTTGTCGTGAACAAAATGGTGAACGGCGAAGCGTTTAACGGATTTACGTCAGGGCTTATCTACGTGCAGGTAGAAATGTTGAACGCGCGTGAGGGGGCTGGCTATAAATTGCTCAACGTTTGCGGCGCTTGGTTTTCAAGATATAATTTGGATTCCTATACGCCCAATTTTAAGATTCTCGGCGAATTTGGCAAGGAAGAGTCCATTGATACGCTGTACGAGTTGTATCCTGCGATTGCCAACGACGTGTTCGCGCCGAATACGGAATTGAAGGTAACGGTAACGGCGCCAGACGGTAAAATTGTCGTGGATAACGACGGGCTAGCGCTGGAAAACGTCGTACCGAATAAATCTTACTTTATCTCCTTGACGATGTACGGACAGTACAAGGTAACGTACAAGGCGGTGGAGAAAGACTGGGTAAAAGAAAATCCGTTGGAAGAAGTAAAATCGATCTTCGTCATCGACGAAATTGCGCCGTCGGCGAAATTCACCAATGCAACGCAGACGACGGCGAAGGTGGGCGATACGATCGTTCAGCCCGATTTTGCGGTCGCGGATAATCTTACCGACGAAGCAAATATCAGAACGATTAGGGGCGTGTTTAATCCTCGTGGCGAGTTCGTTTGGTTTGAAAATAATGAAAATGCAATCAAATGCGCATACGCGGGTAAATATACTTTCTTCGTTATGGTATTCGACGAACGGGATAACGTAACGACTATAACGCACACGATTACGGTTACGGAAAAATAAGGAGGCGAGAGTATGAAGATAAAAAAATTAGCACTTTCTTTATTATTATCTCTTTGCGCCTTCGCCACTGCGTGTGGGTCTAATAAAGGGAGCGGCGGTCCGACGGCAAACGGGGTTGTCAACGAAGGCGAAAAGCTTACGCACTACGTTGACGGTACTCTGCACAACGTAAACGTTGACTTTGACATGCCCGTGTCCGATTTTGTTGTGAACGGTAAAACGGATTATAAAATCGTACTCGGTAAGGCGGCTGTCAATAAAAAAGCAAGCAAAACCGCGGCGTTCGTAGCAGAGCATATTTATAAGGCGACTGGGGCGCAGATTGAATACGTTGACGGAGACACGTTAGATAAGACTACCGTCAGTCAAAATACGCAGTATATTTTTATCGGCTGCGAAGAATTATTTGTAGAACTTGGCGGCGAAATGCCTACGTATGAAGAGATTGGCGTTTCGGGGTATAGTATATGCACTTACGGCAAAAACGTCTTCCTTAACGGCTATGCAACGAAGGGCTATCAGCTGGCAGGGCTTGCGTTTTTGAGAGAAGTAATCGGTTACGATATGTTGTCGGCAGATTGCGTAATTTATGAAAAGGACGGCAAGGTTATGCCTGCGATGGACATCGTGGAACGTCCTGATTTTGATTACCGCCAAGCGCACGGCGCAATCGTGGAAGTGGAAAAAATGGGCATGGGGTTTGATACGTTAAACCCGATTATTGAGCCGAACAACGCATTCTGTCATAACTGGCACGAGTTTGTAACCAACGCGGACGCAAAAGAACATCCCGAGTGGCGTTCGGTTGACGAAACGGGCTGGCAGGGATGCTGGACGACACGCGGCAATCAGGAATCTTATACACAGCTTATCAATCATCTTACCGAAAAAATTAAAGGGTTTATGAAAGTACAGCCCGACCGTGATTCAATTATCATCGGGCAGAACGATATCGGTATCGGCACGCCGCCGTTTGATCAATGTACGTGCCCGTCCTGTCGTGCAAGTTTTGAATATTACGGTACGATGGCTGGGGCGTGGCTCTCCCTTTGTAACCGTGTATCTTTGAAAGTGGACGAATGGCTGAAAACGGAAGAAGCGATTGCTATCTTCGGGGAAAATAAAAAATGCTATATCGTCGCGCTTGCATATCACGCGTCTTTGAATCCGCCTGTGGAAAAGGAGGGCGGCGAATACCTTCTCGATGAAAACGGCGCAGGGATTCCCAAAAAAGAAATGTGGTTTAACAGCGACGGCTCGATGGTAGAGTGGGACGAGGCTTGGAAGGATAAGGAAACGGGCGAATCCAAAGAAGAAGAATTGATTGCGGATTGGTCTGCATTGCACGAACGTATTTATTCTGCGCCCAGCGTTCACTTTATGTTTGCGGCTTCGCATGCGGATTATACCCATTCGTTTTACGAATATCAAAACGCGGGTTGGACGGAATTAATCGACGGCTGGAAAGGGGTCGGCGGTGAGTTCTATTTCTGGCTCTATACGCTTAATTCTAGAGGGAGTCTCTATCCTTTCCATTCGTGGGATACGAGTTTTGAAACGACGCGCTATATCAAGGACGTTGGGGCAAAATACGTGTATTGGCAGGGACAGTACCAAAATAAAAACAATTCGGGCTTTGTAAAGCTCCGCACCTATTTAGAATCGAAAGTCGAATTTGACGTCAATGCGGATTACGAGTTTTATTTGAATAAGTTCTTCAAATATTATTACGGCGTAGCCGCGGACACGATGCGACAATTTTTCAAAGAGGTGTTGGCACAATGCCGTTATATTGAAATCGTAAACGGCGTAACGCCCGTGCATACCAACACGAAGCTGATGGACGCGAAAAATTGGCCTAAGGGCTTGATTCAGCATTGGATGGGGTATGCCGCGACGGCATACGAGCTTATCGAGCAAGAATATAAGGCAACGAATCCCGAACTTTACGAAATGTACACCAGCCACGTCATGATGGAAGAGCTTTTCCCGCTCTACGTGCTTTGTACTAGCTATGCCGACACCTACAAACCAAGTGAGATAAAAGCAATGAGATTGACGTTCATCGACAATTTCTATGCGCTTGGCAATACGTGCTATATGGAAGGTCAGTTGATGAGCGTAGTAACGAGTACGTGGGATTTGGATTGATAACAGGGAGGCGGACGATATGAAGAAAATGAAAAAAATCTTTTTAATGCTTGCCTGTTGTTTTGCGTTTGCACTTACGGGAGCGGCGGTTGGCTGTAATAAGGATAACGGCGGAGAGCAGAGCGTTTCTTCGGAAGAAGAAACGCAGGTCAGCGTTCGTTTTTCTGTATCGCAGGTGGAAGTGAATCAATACGAAAGCGTCAATCTGG
>JAZSJN010000114.1:0-3129 GCA_045534315.1 Candidatus Scatosoma sp. | reverse complement strand
TCGTTTGCCGCCCATTCGATATGCTTATAAATCGCACCCGTACCGCATTCTATGTACATGCTTTCCGTGTTGACTTCGTAAATTTTATTCATGCGCTTGGTATCAAGGATAATACCGCCGCAAACGGGAAGCGCGCCACCTTGCGAGCCTGCGCCGCCGCCCCAAGTCGTTACGGGAATTTTATAATAATTCGCAATTTTCAACACTTTCGACGTTTCCTGCGCATCCTTAGGCGCAACGATAAAGTCTGCTTCGGGCATTCTTCTGCCACGGTCTACCCACATTCTCGAAAGCCAGAAAAAGTCTGCACTGTGCGTTACTTTATCAATTTCTTTTACCGAGCAATTTTCTCTGCCGACCGCATCTTCAAGCTCGGTTAAAATTTGCGTAAATAAAAAATCGTTCATATCTACTACTTACTCCTTTGAAAGTCCTTTATTCTTATTCGTTCTATCAATAGCGTTCCACAGGGATCGTTTTACCACAGCCGTTTACGCCCTTTATAATCGCGTCGCGAATGGCAAGGACCGCCAACGTTTCTTTTTTATCGAAGGGTTCTTCGTTCGTTTCAAAGAATTTTACAATGCTTTCCACCAGACGATAGAATTCCGTCCCTTTTTCGATATTCTTAAATTCGCAATTCGCGTTTTCCGTTTCTACGTCCACGGAGAACCCCCATCCGCTGTTGGAATAGCTAAGCGTCACCGTTTTATCTGCATATTCCACCACGGTTGTCGATTGTTTTGCGCTGTGGAATACGTGAACCTGTTCTGCCTGTGCGCCGCCTGTCATTTTCACAGCCATCTCGATTTGATGAATGATGTATTCTTCCAAACTGCGGCCGCCACCTTTAATCATCACATTTTTTACGTTCGTATATCCTGCGATTTCTTCCGCATATCTTAACGCCGACGACGTGAAAATCTTCGTATTGTATTTTTCCGCTATGGCGAAGATTTCTTTTGCCGTTTGCAAATCGGGGGCAAACGTTTTGTCAATATACGTGGTTTTGCCGTAGGACAAAGCAATTTGCGCATATTTCAAATGCGTTTCGGGATTTGCAGGCGCAAGAATTAAAATATTATCGGATTTTTCACAGAGTTCTTCAATGGAATAGCAACGGGTTACGTTGTTTTTTGCACACCAGTCATCCGTGAGCATTTTTCCAGGTTGTTCTACTTCCGCATAGGCGTACGTCACTTTATAATCCACGCCAAGTTCTTTGCTGGCTTTCTCAAAAAGTCCCAGATAGGTATTGGAGTGCCATTCGTCGATAAAGTAATCAATAATTCCTATTTTTTTCATTCTTGCACCTCAAAGATATTTTTTCAGTTCAACTACACATTGTTTTTCCGCCGATTCAAACGCAGCCATAACGACGGCAAGAGACGCACGGATGTCTTCATGCGTAACAAATTGCGTCGCTTTGCCTTCAATACTGTCGATAACGTTTTCGTAAAACAGCTCCCAATAAGGCAGATCTTTTCTTACGGGAAGCTCCATTTCCGTCACTTCGCTTTGCGGACGGGGCCACATAGAACGGGAAAGCCCGTTTTCCGTATATACACAGCCTTGCGCCCAGTCCACCGATTTTACGTTTGCACGGACGATTTTACCCGTTCTGCCAAACCAATCATAGACAATCGCCGTACCGTCATCGCCCGAAATATGCCAACGCGCTTCATTGATAAACGTCCAAGAATCGGCTATGATATGCACGCTCAAATTCCCTGGATATTTCAAGTCCAAACGAATGGCGTCGTCCACTTCCGGTTGATAAATTTTCTTTAAGTCGGCGTGCACGGAAACGGGATTTCCAAATAATTGTAAAACTTGGTCTATCATGTGTATGCCCCAATCGAATAAAAAGCCGCCGCCCGATGCTTTAACGGTACGCCAATCCCCAGGAATATTTCGATTGCTGAACAAGCGAGAATATACCTGATAGGGTTTCCCAACAAGATTTTGCGCTAAAACGTCTTTGACAATATTATAATCCACGTCCCAACGCCTGTTGAAATGCACAGTGAATAATTTACTATTTCTTTCCGCAGCAGCAAAAATCTCGTCTAATTCCTGCATGTTCATACAAACGGGCTTTTCGCAAACAACGTTTTTTCCGCTGTCTAACGCGTGCACGCAATAGTCCTTATGAAAATTATTGGGCGTCGCCACCAAGACAACGTCTACATCGCTTTGCAAGAGCTCCTCTGCTGTTTCGCAAACAATGAAGCCGTCTGCACGCGCCTTTTCTCGTTTTTCAGGATTGATATCGTACACCAGCCCAATGTCCAAGTCCCTAATTCTATCGCGAACGTTTGCTGCGTGCCAGGAACCCATTGTGCCATAGCCGATAATACCAAGTTTATGTGTCATTTATTTTAACCCCTTTGCTATTTCGTCGATTGTAACGTAACGTTTTTCTTCGCTGGATTTGATAACCGCGTCGATTACCATTTGCGCGCGCAAACCGTCGTCGATCGTGGAGGTGAAGTTATCCTTCTTACCATTTGCATAATCGATAAAGGACTGAGATTGATACAAGGACCAAGTTGCGCCGTATTTTTCAGGCGTAGCAACACGCTGTTTCCCCTTTGCTATTTCTTCCTTGCTTCCATAACAAATTTCCAAACCTTCGCCTACGTAGTTGCAGAAACGGATGTAACCCTTTTCGCCATAGATGATAAATTCAACCAACTGTTCTTCCGTCTTTGCACAACGGGAAAGTTCGATATTTGCAGTTGCACCGCTCTTCAAATCTGCCAAAATGTTCGCATAGTCGTCCGTCGTTACGGGCGCCCATTCGTCGGAATCCAATTTCTGTCTTTCTTTAATGAAGATACCCGTATTTGCGGTCAAACCGACAATATCTTCGTTCATCCAGTTCAAGAAATCGATCATGTGCGAGCCAAGATCGCAAAGTACACCCGTACCGCCCAATTCTTTTTGGAAACGCCATTCCAAACGTCTGCCTTCCCAAAGACCGCTTTCCTTAATACACTTAATATAGCAGTGGTAAACCTTGCCTATTGCACCGCTGTCTATGGTGTCCTTAAAGAATCTTGTAGTGGGCATATGGCGCCAGGGAAAGCAAATAAAAACAGGAAATCGGAACGGAGCCATGGCGTT
>JAZSJN010000096.1:0-5465 GCA_045534315.1 Candidatus Scatosoma sp. | reverse complement strand
TAGAAGCAGGTACGGCGGCTGCAACGGCACTTGGCGAAGTAATCGCTACGCACGTAATCCCTCGTCCCCATATGGACGTTGAAAAACTTCTTCCCTCCATTAAATAAAAATACGTATATGCGTCGCATTTCTTCGTTGTATCTGCGCGCCCCTTGGTCACGTACGACGCAGTACGCTCCCTGCGGGGTGCTCGATACGCCTTGAACTGCTCGCATCTCCGCATTTTTACGTGCGGTTAACGGATTTTAGAAGAAAGGAAAAATCGTACCGCCTGCCAAGGCGGGCGGTACGGAAGTTTTTCAAAAATAACTTAGCAAAAACGGCCCTGTGTACGCGCGCGTACGCGCCTTTATACTTGGGTTAGTAGCAAAATAAACGCCGTAAAACGGCAAAATCAAAGAAAGACAGAAAGGTATCACAATGGAAATTACTAGCGCGCAGATAGCGGAATTGGTTAAAAAAGTGTTGGCGAATATGGACGGAACGGACGTTCCTGCAAATAACGACGGGGAAGTGCCCGTCGGCGTGTCCAATCGTCATATTCATTTAAATAAAGCAGATTTAGAAACTCTTTTTGGTGTGGGTTATGAACTCATTTTCTTAAAGGATTTGTTTCAACCGGGGCAGTATGCCTGCAAAGAAACGCTGACCTTAATCGGTCCTGCTATGCGTCCGATCGAAAACGTGCGCGTACTTGGTCCGCTTAGAAATAAGTCGCAGGTGGAAATTTCCGCCACCGATTCGTACGTATTAAAGGTAAAACCGCCCGTACGCGAATCGGGTAAAACGGAAGGCTCTGCGCCCGTAACCATTATCGGTCCGAAAGGGGTGGTGCAATTAAAAGAAGGTTGCATTATCGCAAACAGACATATCCATATGTCCCCTGCGGACGGTGCAAAATTTGGGGTACAGGACAACGATACGGTAACGGTGGACGTTATCGGGAAACGCCGCACGCGTTGGTACGACGTGCAGGTACGTGTGCATAAAGATTTCCGTTTGGAAATGCACGTGGATACGGACGACGCGAACGCGGTTGGTATCGGCAACGGCGCGAAAGTAAAAATTGTGAAGGAGTAACGTATGTTAAGAGGAATTATCAGAGGACATATCGTGTCCACGAAGAAACAAGAATCGCTTGTTGGCTCTAAATTTATGGAAGTGGAGCTTATGAAAAATGGCCAACTGACGGGCGAATTTATTATTGCGGTGGATAGCGTTGGCGCAGGTATCAACGAAGAAGTATTGATCACGACGGGTAGCTCCGCGCGTTTGGCGCTCAATAATACGTCTGCGCCTTGCGATGCGGTTATCGTAGGTATCGTGGACTAAAAAAAGCGTATTTACGCGAAAAAAAGAATGAAAAAGACGGCATAGTAGTATGGATTTGAAAGAGATTATGAAAAACGCAGGCATTGTCGGCGCAGGTGGCGCGGGCTTTCCCTCGTACGCAAAATTGGCGGACGGGGCGGATACCCTTGTCGTCAACGGCGCAGAATGTGAACCCCTGCTTTATACCGACTATATCCTTTTAAAAAAGGAAATGCCGATGGTGCTTTCGGGTATTAAGGCGGTGATGGATTACGCCAAAATTCCCTGCGCTTTGCTCTGCGTAAAAGAGCATACCGCCGTCCGTTTAAAGCTGAAAGACGGCGCAAAATTGTCTGATCGGATTATATTAAAAACGTTGCCTGACGTGTATCCGATGGGCGATGAAATCAGCTTGATTTATCAGGCGACGGGCAGAGTGGTAAAGCCCGGTAATTTGCCCATAACTTCGAGCGTGATCGTACTCAACGTCGAAACGCTGTACAACGTCGCACGCGCGGTAAAAATGGGCGAATCCGTCACGGAAAAATACGTTACGATTGGCGGGGATATTCCTGAGGCGATCGTGGTAAAAGTGCCGATCGGCACGTCCGTTGCGGAACTGTTTGAAAAGAATTCGATAGAAATCCCCGAAGGGTACACCGTTTTGGACGGCGGACCTTCGATGGGTAAAGTCATAGATCCCGAAAATGCGGTGATTACCAAAACGACGAAAGGGCTTTTGATTTTGCCTGACAACTGCGAGGCGATCCTGTCCAAATATTTGGACGGCGAAAAATCAATTGCGCGGGCGGAAACGGCGTGCTGTCAATGTACCCGTTGTACGGACATGTGTCCCAGGCATTTGCTCGGTTATCCGTTAGAGCCGCACAAAATGGTGCGTACGGCAAAATCGGCGGTAACAATCATGCCCGAAATGGTACTTTCCGCCACCCTTTGTTGCGGTTGCGGTATCTGCGAAAGCTTGGCTTGCTGTCAGGGCATTTCCCCCAAAGCGGTGATCAACGAATATAAGGCTCTGCTTGGCAAAAACAAAATGCGCTATGTGGGTAAAGACGAAGTGTCGCCTGCAATCGAACGGGATTGGCGCATGGTTCCTTCCGAGCGTTGGGCGAACGTATTGGGCGTAGCGAAGTTTGACAAGCTTGCCAAATATATCGGGGAACAAACGTATAACAAAGTAGAAATTTTGCTCCGTCAGCACATAGGCGCGCCCAGCGTGCCGTGCGTTACGGACGGAGAGATCGTAAAAAAAGGCGACAAGATCGCCAACGCGGCGGAAGGTCTGTCCCTTCCCCAATACGCGTCGATATCGGGCAGAGTAACGGTATTCGACGGAGAAAAAATCGTGATTGAAAGGGTGAGTGAATAATGTTTAAGTCTATCGGTGTCATTGAATTAAAAAGTATTCCCAAGGGCGTGGAAGCGACGGACGCAGCGCTTAAAAGCGCGGGCGTAGACATGGTATCCGCGCACCCGTCCTGTCCCGGTAAATACGAAATTATTTTGACGGGCTCGATCTCCAACGTAACGGCGGCGGTTGATCACGTACTTTCCAAATTCGAAGGGTACGTCATTGACAGCTCGGTGATGGGGCGGATTGACGAGCAGGTCATCAAGGCTTTGTTCGGCACGCAGAAGACGGAAAAGAAAGGTTCGCTTGGACTTATTGAAACGTTTTCGGCAGCAACGACGATCAAAGCGGCAGATATCGCTGTCAAGACGGCGCGTGTAGAGATTTTCGATTTGCGCGTTTCACGCGGTATGGGCGGCAAGGGCGTTGTGATGCTCGTCGGCGAAGTCGGCGACGTGACGGCGGCGGTAGAGGCAGGCTCTGCGTATGCAAAGCAAAGCGGACAGCTTTCGTCTGAATCGGTAATTGCAGCTCCCCATGAAGATCTTTGGAATCAGCTTTGATAAGGTGTAGTTATGGAAAATATCAAATTTGTCATTGAAAAGAGCGCGAGAATTGAAAAACTCGTGGACGCATTATATCAAAAAATGCCCGAAATTGAGTCGGCGCGTGGGTTGCTCGTTACCGAAAGCTATAAGCAGACGGAAGATTTGCCCATTATTTTGCGCCGTAGTGCGGCGTTTGCGCACATTTTGCGGCATATTCCCATCGTGATTCGCGATAACGAGCTCATTGTCGGCAGCGCGACGGTTGCGCCCCGTGGTTGTCAGGTATTCCCGGAATATTCCTACGAATGGTTAGAGGCGGAATTTGACACGGTGGCGACGCGTGCGGCAGACCCGTTCTATATCAGCGAAAAAACGAAAGCCGATCTTCGCGGCGCATACCCCTATTGGAAGGGCAAGACGAACAGCGACCTTGCGAAAGCGAACATGGCACCCGAGGCGTACGAAGCGTTCGTAACCCACGGTATGTTTACGCCTGGTAACTATTTCTATAACGGGATTGGGCACGTCAACGTAAATTACGAAAAAGTCCTTAAAATTGGTTATCGTGGCATTATGGCGGAAGCGCAAGCTGCGATGGATAAACTCTGCGTAGCGGATCCCGAATACGTACAAAGACACAATTTCTTGGCGGCGGTCATCGAATCGTGCGAGGCGGTTATCGAATACGCCCGCAGATATGCAAAGCTTGCCAAAGAACTTGCGCTGAAAGAAACGAACGCCGAAAGAAAGGTGGAACTTGAAAAAATTGCGAAAAACTGTGCGCACGTACCCGAATGTCCCGCTCGCGACTTCCACGAAGCCTGCCAGTCGTTCTGGTTTATTCAACTTTTGTTGCAGGTGGAATCGAGCGGACACTCCATTTCCCCCGGTCGTTTCGATCAATACATGTATCCGTTCTATAAAAAAGATATTGACGCAGGGAAGATTACGATTGAACAAGCGCAGGAGCTTATCGACTGTATTTGGGTAAAGCTCAACGACATTAACAAGGTGCGTGACGCGGGCTCAGCGGACGGTTTTGCGGGCTACGGCATGTTCCAAAACTTGATCGTGGGCGGTCAAAACATCCACGGCATGGACGCGACGAACGATTTGTCGTATATGTGTTTGGAGGCGGCAATGCACGTGCCTTTGCCTCAGCCTTCCATTTCTGTACGTGTTTGGAATGGAACGCCCCAGTCCTTTATGATCAAAGCGGCGGCGCTTACCCGTTTGGGTACGGGCTTGCCTGCATACTATAACGACGAAATTATTATACCGTCCATTATGGCGCGTGGACTTACGTTGGAAGACGCGCGAGATTATTGCATTATCGGTTGTGTAGAGCCCCAAAAGGGCGCGAAGACGGACGGTTGGCACGACGCGGCGTTCTTCAATATGTGCCGTCCTATGGAACTTGTCTTCTCCAACGGTATGGACAAGGGCAAGCAAATCGGACCGCAGACGGGGGACGTGTCGCAAATGACGACGTTTGAAGAGGTCTACGAAGCGTATAAAACGCAGCAGAGTTACTTTATTAAATTGCTTGTAAATGCAAACAACGCAATCGATATGGCGCACGCAGTACGCTGTCCGCTCCCGTTCCAGTCCTGTATGGTGGACGATTGTATCGGCAGGGGTAAGTCCTTGCAAGAGGGTGGTGCAATTTATAATTTCACAGGTCCGCAGGGCTTTGGTATTGCCAACAATACCGACGGCTTGCTCGCTATTAAAAAGCTCGTTTTTGAAGAAGGCAAAGTGACGTTGACCGAACTGCGCGACGCAATGAATGCGAACTTTGGCTACGGTTTGAGCGGAAAAGCTGCGGAACGTGTCGTAAACGAAGTGGCTTGTTCGTTGGCAAGCGCGGGGATTGAAGTGAATGAAAACGTTATCAAAACGATTTATCAGGAAGTGACGTCGGGCGCGGGTATTGATCCGCAAAAGAGAGCGCGTTATCAAGAAATCAAGCGTTTGATCGACGAAACTTGTCCTAAATACGGCAACGATATTTACGAAGCGGATATGTTTGCGCGTGACGTTGCAAACACTTACACCAAAGAAGTGGAAAAATACAAGAACCCCCGTGGCGGCGTTTTCCAAGCAGGGTTGTACCCCGTGTCGGCAAACGTACCCCTTGGTGCGCAGACGGGCGCGACTCCCGACGGCAGATTGGCGTTCACGCCGATTGCGGACGGTATCGGTCCTGCATCGGGTAGAGACGTGAAAGGGCC
>JAZSJN010000176.1:0-2464 GCA_045534315.1 Candidatus Scatosoma sp. | reverse complement strand
AACGAGATTCGAACCCGCGACATTCACCTTGGCAAGGTGACGCTCTACCACTGAGCTATTCCCGCATATTTCATCCGCACTGTTTTTGTTGGTGGAAGCTACAGGGATCGAACCTGTGACCCTCTGCTTGTAAGGCAGATGCTCTCCCAGCTGAGCTAAGCTTCCGTCGAAAGCTTATTTACTATACCACATCCAAAAAAGAAAGGCAAGCATTTTTAATCAATTTTTCAAAAAAAATTAAAAAAAATTAAAAAAATTTTCAAAGCCTTTATTTTTGCGGAATTTGCGAAGAAAAATCTGCAAAAATTCCACGAAAGTTCTAAAGCAATTATTTGGAAAGTCTTATTTTATGCGGATTTGTCTAGAGCCATTTCCTTGATTTTATATTTATAATGTATGAAATAGGCGAAAAGAAAATTCGCGTAAATATTTTGTAAATTTCTGTTTACAATAATAAAAAAGGGTGTATATATAACCGATAACGGTTTAACAGGCGGTTGACACCGAGGGGGAAATCTGTTATAATAAAGAAAAATTATTAACGAGGTAAAAATTATGAAATACGCACTCAGAGGCATTACCGCCGAAGAACTCAGCTACACGATGAACCACATCAAAGCGGACAAGGATACGAAGTTTGAAATCAAACCTCAGTTCTCCCGTACGATCAGAAGAGTCAAAGAAAACGACAAGATTTGGCTGGTTGGTTTGGAAGTAAAGGTGGAATCCACCGAAGAATCCCCCAAGCCTTTCAACATGAAAGTACGTCTTGTCGGCTTGTTTGAAGCGGAAGAAGTGAACACGGATGAAGATAAGCAGATCCTTGCAATCAGCACGACGGAGATCGTATATCCCTATCTTCGCGCGGCAGTTTCGGCGTTGACGGCGAATGCGTTCATTCAACCTATGATGTTGCCCGTCATTCCCGCAGGTATGATGTTCCCCGAAGATCAGGCTGGCACGACGTTTGACGCGCCTGACGCATTAAAAAACTAAAATTAAAAAACACGAAAAGACGAGTGTCGTAATAGACGCTCGTTTTTTTGTTGGTATGTGATATTGCACGCACGGACGGCAAGATAGTAAGCCTTGCCAACGGTGGCTCGCCGCGCATATGACAAAATTCGCATAGCAAACGCCGTCGTTTTCCGTCGTATGGAAAAATCCGCAGTTGCGGTTATCCCCATATGCCCCAATAAGACAAATTTCGCCCACGCAGGACAAAAATTGCAAATGTCCTATGCGGTGGGGGAGTTGCGTATGGGAAGAAAAAAACGTTCCCCTATCTTTGGAACGTGGATAAAAAATATGCGGTTACCCCCAAGCGTGTGGGGAAGTACCGCAACGAAGATAAAGAACGCCTGTGATTACTCGCAGGCGTTCTTCGTAAAAAACAATTTTTATGTTTAAACGTTGGGTAAACCAGCCAAACCTTTTTCGATTTCTTCGTTGGTGGGAATATAGTCCGTCATTTTACCGTCGTGGAATTTTTCGTAGGACATCATATCGAAATATCCCGTACCCGTCAAACCGAAGACGATTACCTTTTCTTCGCCCGTTTCGCGGCACTTAATCGCTTCGTCCATCGCAACGCGGATCGCGTGGCTGGATTCGGGCGCGGGCAAAATGCCTTCGATACGCGCGAAATATTCCGCAGCTTCGAAAACGTCCGTCTGTTTTACGGAACGCGCTTCCATCAACCCCTGATCATACAGTTCGGAAAGCGTTGACGTCATACCGTGATAGCGCAACCCACCCGCATGGCTTGCCGCGGGGATAAAGCCCGAGCCAAGCGTGTACATTTTCGACAGGGGACAAATCTTACCCGTGTCGCAATAATCGTACGCATATTTCCCGCGCGTGAGCGTAGGACAGGACGCAGGCTCTACCGCAATAAAGCGATAATCGGCTTTGCCTTGCAATTTTTCCGCCATGAAAGGCGCGATTAAGCCGCCCAAATTGCTGCCGCCGCCCGCGCAACCGATAATAATATCCGCCTTTACGCCGTATTTATCCAGCGCCGTTTTCGTTTCCATACCGATTATGGATTGGTGCAAGAGAACTTGATTTAATACGCTACCGAGCGCGTAGCGATATCCGTCTTGGCTTGCTGCCGCTTCAACGGCTTCCGAAATCGCGCAACCGAGCGAACCGTTCGTGCCGGGGAATTCCGCGTTGATCTTCTTACCGACTTCCGTCGTCATGGACGGGGAAGGGGTAACGTTTGCGCCGTAGGTACGCATCACTTCCCGTCTAAAAGGCTTTTGCTCGTAGGAGCATTTTACCATAAATACGGTAAGGTCAATGCCGAAATATCCGCACGCCATGGAAAGTGCCGTGCCGGGTAGTTTCGCTGAGGTCTCCGTGGTGAGATTTGTAATGCCCTGCTGCTTTGCATAATATGCCTGCGCTATTGCAGAGTTCAGCTTGTGGCTGCCCGAGGTGTTGTTTCCTTCGAATTTGT
>JAZSJN010000191.1:0-2470 GCA_045534315.1 Candidatus Scatosoma sp. | reverse complement strand
CAAAAGAAAAATACAACGAAGTTCTTTCCACTCTGCAGGTAAAACAAATTTAAAAAACAAGCGAAAAAGTCTGAAAATCGAGTACGTTTTTCAGGCTTTTTGAATATACTATACTATACTTCCGAAAAAAAGGATTTTTTGTGAAAGGGCGGGAAGGAAACGGGGAATACCGCGCTTACCGTCTGCGAGAGCGGAGCGTTGGAAAAGACGCCGCGAACACGTAAACAAAGAGAATGGATACAAAGGAAAAACGGTTACAGTTGCTTTGCAACTTTGCGTTGCAAAGCTACCAACTGCGATTTCGAAAGGGAGTATATATGAAAAAATCGGAAAAGATCATAGCGGCTGTTTTAACGATGGTGGTCGGCGTTTTGCTGATAGCCTTAAAAGGGAAATTTATCGGCGTGATCGCCGTTGTTGCGGGCGTTTCGCTGATCGTCTTGGGTATTGTAGATATTTTCGGCAGCGGCATACCGCCCGCCGTTATCAAAATTGTTGTCGGCGCGCTGATTATCGTGTGTGGTTTTGCGGTAGTGCGCGCGGTCGTATACGTAATTTGCGCGGCGCTTTTAATTGCGGGCGTATTATTGCTGTACGATAAGTTGAAAAACGGTTTGCGTTGTATGGAAATACCGCAAAAAATATGCGAAATTGCCATGCCATCCGTCTGTATTTTGATCGGCGTTTTGCTTTTATTCCACAATATAAAACTGATGAATATGATCTTCGTGATTTGTGGTATTTTATCTTTGATAGAAGGCGGATTGATTTTGTTTAACGCCTTTGGGGAAGAGGATTGAAAAACGATATAAAGTTGACAAAAACGCTCTGCGTATTCGCGCAGGGCTTTTTCTTATAGAAAAAATAGAACAAAAAGGGGGAAAAGATAAAAATTTATCGATTTAGCGATTAAAAAATAGAAAACGGAGCGATTATGCGTTTGTGATTATGAAAGAATTATGATATAATATAGTCGTATGATTGCGTACCTTTACGCGTGGCAAAGTAAAAATAAATTCTATGGAGAAAAAAACAATGAAAAACAAAGTTACAATTATCGGTGCAGGTTCGGTTGGGGCGACGGTGGCGTACACCTTGGTTGCAACGGGTTCGGTTGCGGAGATCGTTATGATCGACGTAAACGAAGCAAAGGCACAGGGCGAAGCTCTCGACATTCGTCAAGCTACTCCCTATTTGAACCCCGTAAAAATTTATTGCGGCACGTACGAAGACGCGGCGGATTCCGATATCGTTATCGTTACTTCGGGCGTGGGTAGAAAACCCGGTCAATCTCGTATTGATCTTACGCAGACGAACGTAAACATTTTGAAGAGCATTGCTCCGCAGATCGTAAAATACGCGCCCAACGCATTGTATTTGTTTGTTGCAAATCCCGTAGATATTCTTACCTACGTATTCTGCAAGATCACGGGCGTACCTAGAAATCGCGTTATCGGTACGGGTACGACGCTGGATAGCATCCGTTTGAGAACTCGTCTTTCCGAATTGTATTCGGTAAACCAAAAACAAGTACACGCGTATGTTTTGGGCGAACACGGCGATTCTTCTTTCGTGGCTTGGTCGGCTGCGGATATTTCGGGCGTTCCCTTGGATGAATACGAAAACGCCTTGACGGATAAGAGCGTTCTCAAAGTAAGCCCTTATACGCATGAAGAAGTGGAAGAATACGTAAAGAAATCGGGCGGTCAGATCATTGCTGGCAAAGGCGCGACCTTCTACGGTATCGCGGCAAGCGTAACGCAGATCGTCAACAGTATTTATTCTAGCGCGTACACGATTTTGCCTGTATCGACGGTTTTGGAAGGCGAATACGGCATTTCCGACGTAGCCCTTTCGACACTTTGCGCGATTGGTAACGACGGGGTTGTTACGACGTTGACGCCCAAACTTTCGGACGAAGAAATTGAAAAGATGCAGCACAGCGCAGAAGTGCTTAAAGGCGTTTTGGCGCAGATCGAAATCTAAATAAAATAACGGAGAGGAAATCATGGAATACCGTATTGAAAAAGACACCATGGGTGAAATGCAAGTCCCTGCGGACAGATATTGGGCGGCGCAAACGCAGAGAAGTTATCAAAACTTCCGTATCGGCAACGAAATTATGCCCCGCGAAATCACCCACGCATTCGGCATTTTGAAAAAGGCGGCGGCGCTTGCAAACAACAAACTTGGCAAACTTCCCGACGATAAAAAGGACGCGATTTGCGCAGCTTGCGACGAAGTGATTTCGGGAGAACTCAACGGACATTTCCCGCTCGTCGTATGGCAGACGGGCAGCGGCACGCAGTCGAATATGAACGCGAACGAAGTTATCGCAAACCGCGGTAACGAAATCGCAGGGCAGAAATTGCTGCACCCCAACGACGATATTAACAAGAGCCAAAGCGACAGCGATACCTTCCCGAATTTAAATCATATTTATCTGATAGTAGCCATCGAGGATAAGCTG
>JAZSJN010000099.1:0-7737 GCA_045534315.1 Candidatus Scatosoma sp. | reverse complement strand
CAACAATCGTTTCGATCAATTCGGTAACGTTACCCTTCGGCGCAAGATATTCCATCATGGCAACGTAACCGATACTTCTAAACGTTGTATTTTCGGTATAATAATATACCGTATTACCACTACCGTCCGTGCCAGTTACGTAGCTGCGCGCTACGATCGGACGATTGTAGTAGTTTTCCGATAAGTCACTACCTGCCGTGCCAGCCAAAACGCTGGTCCACGTCGTTTGCTCGTCATCCTGCCACAATACCGTCTCAACGTCCAAAATACTACTCGTTTTGTGCGTCAGCTCATTCGATCCAAGTAAATCGGCAGGAAGCATCAACGTACCGTACGATACGTCGGAAAGATTAAGATTGCTGATTGCCGTCTGCGTTTCTTGGCTGAGAATCGTCTTGAAACGAATACCGTTGGGCGACGTATTTCTAACAGATGCCGAATCGTCAATAGTAAATCCGTCCAACGTATAATACGCGGTCGTCGTTGCAGCCGATACCACTTGCTGTTTTGAACGCAAGAGGGATGCGCCACCCACAATACAGGAAGCCGACGCGCAAAGCGCTAAAGATATTACTGTCTTTTTAATACTCTTTTTCATCTTCGATCCTCCTTTACTGGTCCCAACCAGGGTCGCCCCCGATGTTGTCGTCTTGTGACATCGTTACTATATCGTCTTGCTCGAATAGAACTACTGTCAGTTTCAGCTCTTCATAGTTGTTCATCATCAATACCTCCAATGTTTGATGTGCCACTGATTTGTTAGCTATATTTTTTTATTTTTTTTCGAGTAATGAGTTTCGTGGTTTATTTTAAAACAAACCACAAGGGCTCGACTTCACCTTTGCGATTTTTTATCGATAAAATAAAATCGGCGCTCCTTTTTTTTCTTGTTTTGTTACCACTTGCAATCTCTTCTGCAACGCGCTCTCATTCCCATATATAAATATAGGATATAAATATTACGCGTGAGTACACTCTGGCACAATACAATATACCATAATAATTGCTATTATTATTTAATCACGAGTTTTGCCCTTTGTCAATATTCAAAAATTGCAAAAAGATGCTCAAAAATATCATTCTCGTTTTTACAAAATATATTTTCCAGCTTTTTCTATTTATACCGCAATAAAGTTCCAGAAACGCCACAAAAAAACGCCGAGCAGCCTTAAAGGCTTGCTCGGTGAAAGCACACAGCAAGAGAATACTAGGAGTTTTATATTATAGGATGACCACACAAATTTTTAACGTTTGACAAAACAAAAAAACACCTATTGACGTCCAAACTAAAAAGGTTAGACTTCAATAGGTGTTTCGCTGTCTAAAAGGAATTATAATACAAAATCTTCAACCAAGGATTTCCATACGGGAACGTCGTATGTCGTTACGTCCCAACAATCGGCGCTGAACGACGAATAATCATTTCCTGCCGATTTCATTGCGTTATAATCCGCATACAGGATAGGCTGCATCTTTATCCAACTGTTGATATTAACGGGGTTCGTTTCCAAATCCTTATATCTAACCGCAGAAGAAATGACGTAAGAGTTGCTAACCGAGGCACAAGCGCCGCGCGCAAACGAGCCATATTCGTCAGAAAGAGGCACCGTAGGTACGTGAATGATTACGTTTTCCATCATCGCCGCCCAAGCAGCGCTATACATAAACGCAAGATTTGCCTTACCCTCAGCATAAAATTCAATATCGACGTAAACGTTCTTTATCGTGCTTGACTTTTTCGAGTCGTTAGGCTGCGCCGCAAAGCATATAATCCCCGACGGATTCCTTCTCGTCGTTCCGCTTTGCTTGACGTTGCTCAACGCAAGATTTTCAATTCTTGCGCCGTTCAAATATTCACCGAATAATCCAAATCTATGTTCGGAGCCGTGGTCAAACGTAAAGGAAAGCACGTGCCCCTTCCCGTCGAATTCACCGGCAAAATCGTTGGGCACTTTTCCACTCGGCATAGCCAAAACCGTATTCGGCTCAATAATATCCTTCCCGAGCATGTACGCACCCGAGATTTCCGTTTTTTCCTCGCCTGCGTAAATATTTTCAAAATCCTTCAATTCATCAATAACCGTCGTATACGCACAGAACGTTACGCGATAACCTGCGTTTTCATTGTACAAAACAACGTTACAGCTTTCGCCGTCGGGAAGAGCAAGCACGCCGTCTCTTAACTTATTCTCTTTTCCGTTGAACTCATAAGAAATTGCGTCGGCTAAACCTTCCATTGCTTCCGTTACAGGTTTCAGCGTTTTGCTTGCTTCATCGAAATATTTCGCGTCGGAAATGGAATAATCCAAGGTAACGCCGGTTTCGCAAACGGGGCGCAAAACGTTCACGTCAAAAGCGATCTCTTTATTTTCAAACGAAACGATCAAATTCGTTTTTCCTGCTTTACTTGCCTTGATTTCCCACGTAGAGCCAACCTTTTCGATAGTTGCAATCCTTTCGTCTACGATGAAAAGCTCGTAATCTTTAATCTCCGTGCCGTCCTGAGAAACGAACACCGAAGAGATCGTATTCGACGTGACGTACTCCGATCCTTCATGTTCTTTCACGGTATACAGCTCTACCGATTGAAGCCTACCGTCGTTTAACAAAACCGTAGTATCTTCAATCACGTTGATCTTAACCGTTTTGGTGTGGACCGTTTGACCGCGCCAAGTAGCCGCTACGCTTACGATTGTACTGCCTACCGCTTGTTTCGTTTCCAGTTTTCCGTCTACGATAGTAGCAATCGATTCGTCCTGGACGTAGTATTCGATCTCGCCGTCCGAAAAGGTCTTTCCGTTAAATCGTATGTGCGCGCCAAAATCGTATTCCGACGATTTCATCAGCGTAATCTCTTCGCGCATATTGTTATTAAAGGCAAGTACGGGAACGTTTCCCGATAATCTCGACTCCACTTCACAAGTCGCTTCTTTTTCGCCGTATCGCACCGTAATCGTCGCTTTGCCCACCTTTAAAGCCTCAACAACGCCGTTTTCATCCACGGAAATCACATCGGGCTTAGAAGAAGACCACGACAGCGTTTCTCCATCCATTTCATTGTAAGAGGCGGTTAATTTTACCCGATCCCCCAAAGTCAGAATTGCATTAGAGTTTTTTAGTTCCAAATACGTTTCCTGCTGCGCAGCGGAAGACGATGCCGATGCGCTTTCGTCGCCTTTGTTTTTGCAACACGTCAAAGCCAATGTCGCTAAGCAAAGCATGCAAGATAATAATAAAGACAAAAATTTCTTCATAACTTATACCAATTTTTTAACTTTTATTGATTTTGCAATCATTTTCTTATCGCAAGGACAAGCCCGCAGCCCAAGTTCCGACCGTAGTCGTCGATTTTTCGGACAAACGGAAATCTCTTAACCCAGAAATCTTCGTTTTGAAATACGTAACCATCTCGTTATATTCAGCGTCCGGTATGCTGGGTGCATGGAACGAAATGATATAATACGCAGGGCATACCCACTCGACGTCAATATGCTCGGTTAACATATTATAAAGTTCGGGATCGCTCGTTTTATATTTCTCGATCAACGCGCGCGCTTCTTTAATTTGATCCAGCCAAGATTTCAACATCTCGTATTTAAAGTATTCACGCCCGAACGAATAGTTAATAATACCCGTCTGTACGATTTTTTTACTTTCATATGCGATGATGGTCGCCCACGTGTTCTGTTCTACGTACAACTTGTACATAACGTCCGCAGCGTCTTCAAACATCGCCTTAAACCATTTTTGCGTCAGTTCATTGGCATCCTGCGTCGTATCCCATTGCATCTTTGCGTCCAAATAAGAGTCCAGCATTTGGAAGGACGTTAAGTTGTCGCTGGGCATTACACCTTGCATAAACAACAGCTCCGCACCGCCTTCCGCAAAGAACTGATATGCGTCCGTATCGTAGAAATTCGTCCCTGCCGTTCTGAACATAAAATTACCGAAATTCGCATTATACGTCCAAAGGTAGACGGACGGGGAAATATCAAACCATTTCAACGAGTTTTGAAGCCCTTCCTCACTTCTTTGCGCGTAAAGATTCTGCTGATAGCTCAAACCACTAGAAACTGCGTAGAAAACACCGACGTCGTCACGCATTTCAAGATCGGGATGGTTGATGACGTATTTGCCTTTCGTCTCGTCATAATGTGCTGGCGCATTAACAAACGCCGCGTATGCAAAAAATGCGACTTTCAGGTCTTCACGCCTATATTGCTCGTTTTCAGGTTGCGCCATCCATTCCTGCAAATGCTCGGCAATATCATTACTCAAAACGATCGCCGCGCCCGACTGCGTACCGTACTTTTTCTCCGCTTCTAAACACGTAGTACACCGACACATAACCAACTCGTTGTCTTCATGTGTAAACGCTACGATATTACGCAGAGGATAATCCTTAGGATTATACTGTATTAAGGATTGAGTGATAACGTAGGTAATACGGTCAACCAACGCGTCGTAATCCTCTTTATTGCCGCGCGCCGTATAACACAATTGGGTATTCCCTTCCCCTTCACCGCTTCGGTTGGAGAACCAGCTTTCCCTAGACGTCTCTGCATTTCTCGGAATTACGTTGATCGTATTGTGATAAACGTGACGCGTCGCGCCGCTTTCCAAGTCCCCGATCGGAAGGAAATATTCCGCCGTGGAGCGAACGCGGAAACGATATTGTATATTGTTAGGGTTCAATTCTAACAAGGTAGCCGAAGCCCCTCTCATTTCAATATCCGGCACGTCAATAACGTTGAAATTATAAAGACGTACGTTGTTTGTTTTATCGATCGTAAAGCAATCGTAAGCGTATTGCTCGTAATTGAATAAAATCTCTAATAGCGTATACACGCCGTTGACCACGCCGACGTTAGTCGCCCCCGCCAAATACACCGTTTTGTCTTTGGTAACGATACGCACACCTTGCGAACCAAGCTCGTTTTTCTTAACGTCTACCCCCGACGAGGCAAGCATTTGCGTATTTCCAAGCGAAATATATTTTGCATCAGTCGTATGCGCAAAACCCGCCTCTGATTCGGATACCGTTTCAAGTTTAACACCCGTAGCCTCTTCAAAGAAATATTTAAGCTCTGCTTCTGCAACGAATAAGTACGAATCGGCGTCCGACGGCATTAAAATCTTATAATCGGTTTTACCGTCCTTTACCATAAATTCGTTTGTTTCAACTGCGGAAAGGTCGTGCACACCGTCAGTAAACGTGTATTTACTTCTTTGCGGTTCAAGCGTTTCTTGTTTGTCTTTACAACTTACCAAACAAGAACACGCACAAATCGCGCTGAGTATTAACGAAAAAATACGTTTCTTCATGTTTTCCTCCTGTTAAGAAACCACTACGTTATAATACAACGCAGAACTGTTTCCAAGCTCGTCATACGCTACTACGTAAACGAGGAATTCACCCACGTTTTTAAAGACGTAAGAAGTTACGTTGTAGCCGTCCTCCTCCAACGCCATGTCCTTACCGTAAATCATAGTATATACCTTGATATTTTCTGTAGAAGACAAATTATCCGTCACGGTAAATTCTTTGATTTTGTGCGTACTACCAACCGCAAGATGCACCGTCGTTTGCTCGTTAGAACCGTCCTTAAACGAAATTACAGGCGCAATCCCTTCGCTGACGTTCACAATATCATAATCGTCGTAGGCAAGCGTTTCTTGCCCGCTTTTCAGCGACGAGCCAATGCAGGAAACCTCATAAACGACGCGGTACTGCCCTGTCTGCGATAATTGCAAACTGTACGTTTTGTCTGCATGCACTTTTTCAAGCAAATTCCCGTTAAGGTCGCATGCAATCTCTCCGTCGGGCGTATATACGCTAATTGTTATGTCGCGCGCAAGAACAGAGCACAATACGGAGTTTGCATAGCAGGGCAAAACTTGATAAATTGCATTAATCTCTTGTACACCGTCGCACGCGGTAAAGATTAGCTGCGGTTTGCTTTCACGCATTGATAAGGTAAAGTTTTGCGCGTTTATCTTGGAAACTGTTACCGTGCAGCCGCTTTCCGCCCCTGATACGGACATTTCCAACAAAGTACTGTCTTTGGCAAAAGGCTTGATACCGCTTAAAACAACGCCGTCCGCATCCATGCCCGCAACGGAATACGATAACGCGTATGTACCTGCAAGCTGCGTATATTTCGTCAATATCGTTTTATCAAAAACAAGTTTGCCGTCTTCGTACTGTTTCGCGTGCATTACCACGTTTTCCCCCGTCCCCATTTCGTAGGTATAGGTCACGTAATTTCTGTTCGGGTTATAAAGATCGCGCAAAACGATGGTAAAGCTGTTTACAACCTCTGCCTGCAAGGTAAAATTGAGCTTAAACTTCGCGCCAGAGATTGCATTGATAAACTGCAATTCCGCGTCGCCGTTAAAATCATACTTCAAGCCCTCCAACGTCATTGCAGATTCCGTGTAATTGCCCTGCATATAACGCGTATAGTCCTTTTCGGACGTCTTTTTGCCGTATCCAACGTCTACAACGGAGTAAATATCCGATTCCACACTGCTATTCCCATAGCTTGCCTTAAAGCGCAGGGTTTCGTTTGCCTCCACCTTGTACGCTTGCATTTGCGTTGCGGAAAGCGTCTGATACGCGCCGCCGTCCACGGAAACGCTGACGGTTGCCGCGTTTTCATTAAACGCACCTACGCCCGCCGTGTATGCGGTAACCGGATTGATTGTATAAGAAGCACCCTTCATCAATGCTGTAGGCAACGTAAACGGATTTTTGAAGGTCGCGGAGTTTTCATCCGTACAAGAAACGCTGTACGAATACAAATCTTCGTAAACGTTATCCTTGAAGAAATACGACACCGTATATTCGCCCGCATAAGCAGGGATATATTCGTAAGTATTTTCCGCCGTTTTTTCCAACTCTTCACTTTCCCCGTTCGGCGCGGTAACTACAACGCTCGTCGATACCTCTTTGTTTAATCCACGAACTTCTATCGCAGGAATTACGTTGGTTTTTGCCGCCACAAGTTTTTCTAACGCGATTGGCTGATAGATAAGGTTCGGTTCGTCAAGAACGAGTAGGTTCAAAAGAAATTTCCCTTCGTTGCCGTATGCGTCGGTCGCCGTGTATACCGCAGTATAGTTGCCAATTTGCTCAGGCACGAATTCGCCGTTCATAACGCTTGCCAACGTTTGCCCATACTTACCGTAATTACGATAAATCTCTACGCGTACGTCGCCGTGGTAATTGACGTCGAAAACGTCTTTAATTTTCGGCAACGTAAAGGCTTTCCCTTTTTGCAAATAAACGGTATTTCCTTCCGTAGGCTCTACGTCTACGCTAATCTCAGGCAATTCCTTATCGATTAGTCTGCCGTCCTGCAAAGCGTCGCCGCCCATTCCGAAAATCGTCTCAACCCCGAACTCAAACGTGTTCGTCGTGTAATTGTGCGCTTGAATTTCCAAATACACTTCGCCTGTCGTGAAGAAAGAGTTGAAATCTATCGCATTTGCGTCGTAAATTTCCGTCGAATCTAAATCTGTAATCAGCGTCGTCCCGGTGCTGTACCGCGCTGACGTTTTTTGCGTGGAAAGGTCCCAAAGCAAGGTAATCCCATCATATTGAATCAGGTCGGCATTACATCTTGCTCTAAGGCCTGCCCCCCAAGCTGCATTGGACTGATAACGGGAAGGGCGATGAATTTTATACATCGTTCCCTCATAGCTTTCCGTCATAATGTGCGGACGATTAGGATT
>JAZSJN010000034.1:0-12086 GCA_045534315.1 Candidatus Scatosoma sp. | reverse complement strand
AGTCCAGCCCTTCACGCAAAAGATTGATCCCGCAAAGCACGTCAAATTCGCCAAGGCGCAAACCGTTGACAATGTCGATACGTTCCAGCGTGTCAATGTCGCTGTGCATGTATTTGACCTTGATCGAATGTTCTTTTAAATAATCGGTCAGCTCTTCCGCCATGCGCTTGGTTAACGTCGTAATTAAGACACGTCCCCCATCGTTTACCACCGTTTTGATCTCGGAAAGCAGATCGTCAATCTGCCCTTTGGTCGGTTTTACCGTGATTTCAGGATCGAGCAAACCCGTCGGACGAATGAGCTGTTCCACCGTTTGCCCCGCCTGTTCGATTTCGTAAGGAGCAGGGGTAGCGGACACGCAGACGAGCTGCGGCACGCGCGCGTCAAACTCCGCAAAGGTCAACGGGCGATTGTCGAACGCCGCCTGCATACGAAAGCCGTATTCCACCAAATTTTTCTTGCGGGACAGATCGCCGTGGTACATAGCACGTATTTGCGGTATGGTCATGTGACTTTCGTCGATAAATACCAAAAATTCCCCCGACGGGAAATAATCAAGCAAGGTAAAAGACGGTTGCCCAGGCTTTCTGCCGTCAAAATAACGGCTGTAATTTTCAATCCCACTACAATACCCGATCTCTCGCATCATCTCTAAGTCGTGCTCGGTACGTTGTTTTAATCGTTGCGCCTCTAAAATCTTGCCCTCTTCCTCAAAAGCGCGCACTTCCCCACGCAAATCTTCTTCGATCATGGCAAGCGCGCCGCGCAACTTTTCCGTTCCTACCGCGTACTGGCTGGCAGGGAAAATCGCCACGTGGGAAAGCTCGTTGATCTTATTGCCCGTCAACGCTTCCACTTCGTAAATCTTTTCAATCTCATCCCCCCAAAATTCCAAACGAATCGCCACTTCGGAATTGGACGCAGGGAAAATTTCCAACGCGTCGCCGCGTACGCGGAAGGTCGCGCGGTGAAAGTCCGTATCGTTGCGGGAATATTGCAATTCGATTAGCTTTCGCATCAACTCGTTGCGTTCCCACTCCATACCTGGACGCAGGGATAAGGACAAACGGAAATATTCTTCGGGCGCACCCAATCCGTAAATACAAGACACCGACGCCACCACAATCACGTCCTTGCGTTCCATCAACGAACCCGTCGCGCTGTTACGCAATTTGTCGATCTCGTCGTTCATGCTCAAATCCTTTTCGATATACGTGTCCGTGGACGGGATATAGCTTTCGGGCTGATAATAATCGTAATACGAAACGAAATATTCCACGCGGTTTTCAGGGAAAAATTCCCTAAACTCGTTACAAAGCTGCGCCGCGAGCGTTTTATTATGCGCAATTACAAGTGTCGGGCGATTGACGTTTTTAATCACGTTCGCCATTGTGAACGTTTTACCGCTGCCCGTAACGCCGACCAAAACCTGCGTACGGATACCGTCTAAAACCCCTTCCGTCAATTTTTCGATCGCCTGCGGCTGATCACCCGTAGGAGCGTACGGCGCGTGTAATTTAAATTCCATAATGTCGTCCCCCCTTGGGCTTTTTTCTTCAAACAAATGTTTGCCTATATATTATACCACAGGCAAGAGAAAATGTAAACAAAAAACGGATATTTTTTTAAAATATCCGTTTAAGCAGCAACCCAACCGTAAATGCGATCACCGCCGAAACCGCCGCCCAAAAGATTTTTAGCAGCGCGTCCCGCCGCATCTGCACGTACCCACGTTTGAACGCGTAGCCATTGCTGCGCAACGAGATCACGTACATTTTTTCTCCTTTGCGTTCGGAAGATAAAAGCTCGAAATAATCGTCGAGCGCCAATTCGTTTAAAATTTCTTCCACCCGCTCTTCGGTGTAACGCCGTTTCGGGGGGAGCATGTCCAAGATTTCCGCAGGCGAAATCAGTCCCACACCCTTGTCGTGACACAACGAAAATATGACGTTCATGACTTCCGTTTCCCGTTTGTTCAGCACACGTCTACCCCCATTTGCACGGACTGCACCCGCCTTTTTAGTATTTTCCGTTTTTTTATTTTCATACACAAAAGCGCGCCTTTTAAAAGCGCGCTCTGTTCTTTTATAGCTTATTTTCGTTTAATATCTCATCGCTGAGCTTTAAAATTTCGTCGCCGTATTTTTCCTTGTACTTTTTAGAAACTTTGCAATACGTAGGATAAGCCAACGCGATCGGAACCAATCCGACAACCGATAACGTCACACCGACGAGCAAATAATGGGCAAAAAGCTTTTCTAATACAATCGCCATGCCGCTACCAAACAGCAACGTGCCAATAATCCCCAGCGACAATCCGATCATCATCGGCATCGAACGCACTTTGCCGTCCAATTTTTTCAATCGCATAAAGGACGTGTCTGCCCGTTCTTTCGATTGATAGCGACAGCGGATCTCTTCTACCGTCTTGCGCTCTGATTCCGTGGGCGCGGTATACGTATATTCATATTTTTCATTATTATCCATTCTGTTCTTCTCCCGTAAAAGTTTCTTTTTGTAATTTTCTCATGAAATACCGCGACCGTATAACCATGTACAGCCCCAGCCCAAATACAAACAGACACACCCCTGCCCCCGTTATCGCGTTTGCAATCGGCAAACCAGTGTCCGAAAATTCTTGCAACATAGACGCTTGCAGAGCAAGCAATGCCACCGCCGCGTCCGCAACGTTAATATTCCGCAAAGCGTCCACGGTATGGTCGTCCTGTTTTTTTGCTTTGACGAAATTGACGATCGACATGGTAATTTTATAAAAAGTATACGTTGCCACCACGTAAATCATCAAGCCCGCGCGACGGGTTGCCACGCTGTTTTGTACCATCTCCCAGATGGTTGCCGACAACGCCGAAATGGTGATCATCAGCCCGATTCCACAGCCCCGATATTTGCGGATTTCTCTTTGCTTTTGCCGCTCTTTATCGCGGCGTTTGCCATGGTACAGCACAATCCCCCCGCGAATGATCAGCAAAATGATATAATACGTCGCCAACGCGCCAAACCAGACGGAATGGTATAGGCACGCGATTACGGCATGATAGGCAGCAAACGCCAGAGTAGCCACTACGGAAAACGTTGCAAAAATTACCGTGCGTAACCCGTAATTTTCCATCAATTTTCCAAAGACCTTATGCGAGCGGAGCTTTTCTTTGATCGCACGATAGCTTTTGGGCAAAATTTTAACAAGCGTATACACCGTGTACGTCAACAGCACCGCCGCTATACCGTAGGAAACGTAGCCGATTACAGCAATCCACGTTTTAATCTCTTCCCTCTCGCCCGTCGTCAAAATTGCCGCCGTGATCGCAAACGCACACGCCGCCGCCGTCAAAAGGTATACAAGCGCAAGACACCAACCTTTGGGACTTTTTATTTTTTGCCAAAGTTTCCACGTGAAACTTTTTACACCGTTCCACGTTTTCATCCAAACATTTTTACAAGTAGTCCAAAAATCTTGTTTCATTGCACGCCTTACAAGTCTACGTCTTGGCGGATCGCAACGGTAAACGTGCTGCCTTTACCAAGCTCACTTTTTACCGAAATTTCACCGCCTAAAATATCGATCACCTTTTTCACGAGCGCCAGCCCCAGTCCGTTCCCTTCGTGAGCATGCGACGTATCCCCTTGATAGAATTTATCAAACAGGCGCGCACCCGCTTCCGCGGAAATCCCACACCCTGTATCCGACACCGTTACCACCACGTTTTTGCCTTGTGTTTTCAGCGTGATCGCGATCATGCCCCCCTCGTCCGTAAATTTTACGGCGTTAGAAAGCAAGTTGTTCCACACTAGTTCTAGATAACTTTGCGACGAAAAAACGTCCACTTCTTCCATGTCGCAGGAAATCTCGATATTCTTTTTTTCCAGAACGTCTTCAAACGCCAAAATGCACTCTGCAAGACTCTCGTCCAAACGGAATTTCTTCTTTTCGGGCAAGATTTTTTGATTTTCCAGCTTGCTGAGCTGCAAAATATTCCCCGTTAAATTGGAAAAGCGGTTCGCCGCAATCGCTACCGTTTCCGCATACTTTTCCCGCAATTTCGGATTGGTTTCTTCCTGCAAAAGCTCTGCATAACTGCGAATCACCGTCAATGGCGTTTTTAATTCGTGTGAAACGTTGGAAATAAAATCCGTTTTTAACACTTCCGACTTTTCAAGCTCCGCCGCCATGACATTAAGATTTTCCATGATGACGTCGTACTGATCGTATTTTTCGTAACGGTGTCTGGGCGTTAACCGCACGGAAAAATCCCCCGCGGCAATCCGCTCCGTCGCGTCCAAAATCTGCTCCGTCGGGCGACTGATCATGACACGTCTACGCACTAAATCGCAAATCGTACACACAATCGATAGAAACACGATTGTCAAAAACATCACGCTCGCGATCGTTTTTTTATCCCCCGCGCTCCGCTTGTTGACAACGTGAAACATAAACATCGACACCGTTACCGTCGCCGCAATCAACAGAAAAAACATCACGACCCCGAAAACGGATATTTTCGTGTGTTTTTGTCTCATTTTAACACCGCCTTATAACCAAGCCCATGCACCGTGATGATCTCAAACCCGTCACATGCGGACGTCTTTTCACGAAGTTTTGCCATGTACACATCCACCGTCCGTGACGTCGCCGACGAATCGTAATCCCAAAATTCGGACATGAGCGCCGAACGCGTAAAAGTCTTTTTGGGATAGGACAAAAGTTTGAACAAAAGATCAAATTCACGTACCGTCAAGGGCAATTCGTCATCGCTTAAATACGCCGTGTGTTCTTCGGCATTCATGGTCAAATTCCCCACCGTCAAACTCTGGTTTTCGGCAATACCTGCGCGACGTAAAAGCGCCGCCACCTTTAACATGAACACGTCCATATCAAAGGGTTTGACTACGTAGTCGTCTACGCCCAAAGTATAAGCAAAGAGTTTTGACGGTTTGTCGTCCTTTGCGGTCATAAACAAAATCGGCGTCTGTTTATCTACCGCGCGGATCGCTTCCGCCAGCTCGAACCCGTCCATTTTCGGCATCATAATATCGCTGATAATCATGGAAAAAGCATTGCTTTCCATCGCAGCGAGCGTTTCTTCACCGTCGTAGCACGCCGTCGGCGCATACCCTTTGTTGCGCAAATACGTACAAACCAAGCCGTTGATTGCTCTGTCGTCTTCCGCGACCAAAATTTTTATCATAACTTCGTACCGTCCTTGCCCTTTTCCCTTTTTCTGTTACAGTATAGCCCCCAGGTATTATCGCCCCGTTAAAAAGATGTTAAAAATTTGTAAAAAGCGGAAACGCCCCTGTTTAGGAGCGTTTTTAAATCTTCACCAAATTTTACCTGCGTGATCGTCTTAGCGAATAAAATTCGTCATGATCTTGCGTTCTTTAACAGGTTCAATCCCCGCGTCCTTGCCAAGTTGCAAGCATTTTAACAGCCACGCCATATTATTGCCAAGAACGCGCATCGTCTGCAACCCTTCTTCGTCCTGCGCAGCCTCTTCCGCCGTATTACCGTGGATTTCGTTCCAATAATTCGATCCCACGATCGGCATATTATTGATCGTGAAATATTTGTTAATCACGTCAAAAGTCGTACTTGCGCCCGCCCTACGGCAGCTAACCACCGCCGCCGCGGGTTTGTATGCCAAAAATTTGCCGCCGCTATAAAATACTCTGTCCATAAAGCTGACGAGATTGCCCGACGCCGACGCGTAATACACGGGCGAACCGAATACGAAGCCGTCGAACTCCGCCGCCTTTTCCACAAATTCGTTCACGCCGTCTTCCACAACGCACTTTTTAATTTTTTTACAAGCCCAACAGCCGTTGCAACCGCTAATTTTTTTGCCGCCGAGCTGATAGATCTCCGTTTCCACGCCGTTTTCGTTCAATGCTTTTGCCACTTCCGCGAGCGCGGTATACGTGCAACCCTTTTCGTGACAACTTCCGTTTACAAGTAATACTTTCATTTTTTATCTCCCGTTCTTGTTTTTATTTGTCCTGCAAAATTTTTAGGCATTGTTTAAACGCCGTCGGCAGGGATATATTTTCTTCAATTTCGTCCAATGCATAGGTATCGAAAGGCGCAAAATCCGTCCGTATCCACACGCACAGCATCTCCCAGCGAATATGCGTGAAAATATGCGTGAATTTTTGCCGTTTGATCTCCGTGAACGCGGACACGCCCCACTCGTTTAAGATATTTTCGGGTGTTTCGCCGCCCGCGACAACCGCCGACGGAAATTCGTTCATGCCCCGCAATACCCCTTCTTCGCGGCGACGGATACAAAAGCCTTGCGACGTTTCGATCAAATACACGTACACCTGTTCTTGCCGTTTCGCCGCCTTTTGCGGCAACACGGGGTATTCGGCTTGCGTACCGTTTTTATAGGCGCGGCAAAGCCCGTTTAACGGACAGCGCGCGCAGTCGGGATTTTGCGGTTTGCATATAAGCGCGCCCAGCTCGAACAAACTTTGCGTAAACTCCGAGCACTCCTTACCCTGCGGCGGGTACACCGCCGACAACTTTTCTTCCAAATATTTGCGGTACTTGGGATCGGAAATCACCGTGGGATTTTCTTCCAAGCGCGCCGCCACGCGGAATACGTTGCCATCCACCGCCGCTACGGGCAATCCGTAGGCAATCGACGCGATCGCCCCCGCCGTATATGCACCAATCCCCGGTAAAGCTTTCAGCGTTTCCACCGTCGTCGGAAATTCGCCACCATATTCGTAGACGATCTTTTTCGCCGCCTTTTGTAAATTTCTTGCGCGGCTGTAATACCCCAAACCTTCCCACAACTTTAACAACCGCTCTTCTTCGCATGCGGCAAGCTCTTCTACCGTGGGCAGTTCTGCCATGAAACGCAGATAATATTCCTTGACCGCCTCCACGCGTGTTTGTTGCAGCATAATCTCGGATACCCATACGCGATAGGGAGTGGGATTTTCCCGCCAAGGAAGCTCGCGTTTGTTTTCTCTATACCACAAAAGCAGGGGGGACGGTATGCGTTGAAAGTCAAATTCGTTCGTTTTTTTCATATGTACTTATTCGGCTTTCGGTTGGTTGACGGAAAGAGAATTTAAAAAAATCACCGTTTCGGTAATGGAAGGCTGCGTGGGATAACGAATCGGTATCGGCAAGGAAAGCCCCCCGTTTTCATCCACGTACGTCACGTCCGCTTTTCCTTCTTCGCGCAAGCTAACAAGACAATTGCCCAGCCCGACGAACGCGCCCGGATAACCGCTAAAAATGCTCTTCATCAAATCTACGCCCGTGATAACGTCCACGTCGCTACGACGAGAAAACAAGTCGAAAATTTCACGGTATTCCACCAGATCACCGTTTAAATTGCATCCTTCCATGCGCTCTAATCCGTCTAAAACCAAGAATAGGCGGGGATAGCCGCGCCCCGTTTCCCGTTGCGCTAACAATTCCTTAATCGTATGGGTTGCCGCCGCCAAATCCGCTTTGGTAGAAATATAGGGAACGGTGACGTCCATACCATTTACACGCAATAATTCTCCGTATTCCCTTTTGGGGGAGATTACCAAAAAACACGCTTCTTCGCGAGTATATAAACGGGAAATTGCCAAAAGCATACGCCGAATAAAATGGATGCGGTTTCCGCCCGTTATGCAGGTATGACGTACGGTAAAAGGACTTTCGCCCTTTTGCGCAAGCACGATATTATCTACTACGTCCCTACCCAACGGCAAGCCGTTGCGAAACTCTTCCAATTTTGTATCGTCCGCGCACAGAGCCGCAAGCGACGCTACGTATTCTTCCATGTTCATCTTTGTACGTCCTTTCCCCGCTTTATCGGGCGTTTTTCTACTTTTCTTAGTGTACCACAATTGCTCGCAATTGTCAAGTATTCCGTAAAAAACGATAAAAAAGTAGCCACGAAAAACCGTCTTCGTCTTTCGTGGCATATACTTTGTTTTATTATCGAATATCGTAAACGGATTTTACCTTTAAATCGGCCGCATCACCCGAAATAATTTTTACCGTTTTTTGTCCTTTGCCCATATCGAAGAAATTGTCCGATAACACCAAATCGTCGCCCGCATTGCTAATATACACGTACTTTGCAAAAGCGTTCGCGCGGACGATCAACTCGTCGCCGTGCACTTCCACCGTAATTTCAGGGTTACAGAACTGATAATGCTTGGGTTTGGTAAACAGCAGCGTGCCACTCGACACAACTTCGCCGTTTACCCTAAACGAGAATGACAAATAATTTTTGCGCGGATCTGTTTTATTAAAATCGATCTCATCCAAACTCGCATACGACAACGCTTTTACAGACAGCTTTTCTTGTCCGCGTTGCAACTCTGTACCGTCGGAAGCGCAAAGCGCCCATTCAACGATCCCCTCCACGTCCGTCAGCGTATCGTTGTTGACAAAGATTTTTGCCTTGGTTTCATACCCGTAATACCGTTCGTCCGTAATATCCTTTCGCGTGGAATATTCCCCCGTTTCTTGGCAAGAGATATGTACGGGTTCGAAAAATCTCTTCGCTTCGTAATGCAAAGCCTTATATCTGCCGTTACCGTCAATACTTGACCAACTCGCAACGGGCCAGCAATCGTTTAATTGCCAATACAGCGCGCCCATACATCTGCCACGGTTGCGGCGCAAATGCTCCACGCCGTATTTCATTGCCTCTGCTTGCAAAAGTTGCGACGCATAAACCAAATTTTCGAACTTGGACGGATACAGGTACGTTTGCGAAAGATAATTAAGGATTTTACCGTTTGCAGACGCGTTTCTTTGATGCAATTCCATTACCGCGCTAAACGGATTTCTATCTTCGGGCAACGTAAATTCTTCAATCGTTTTCATGGACGGAAAAGACTGAAAACCAAATTCGCTTAAAAATCTAAAATAATGGTTTCTGTATTCGGTAAACGGAAGATTTCCGTGCCAAACCTGCCAATAATGCTGATCCCCTACGTTTTCATCCTGCGGATTATCGTAGAAACCGTGCGAAGACGGCGAAGAAGATACGAAGGATATTTCAGGACATACTCTCTTTACGATCCGCGGAATTACAAACTCCGCCATCGTTAAATAGCCAGCTTTTTCTTGTTTCGTCCACCAATCGGGAACAGCCGCTTCTTCTTCAATTTCGTTATTCCCAGAAATAACGCCTATACAAGCGTGATGACGGATACGTTTTAAGTTTTCTTCCACTTCAACGGATATGTTTTCAAAGAACTCTTCATCCCAAGGATAAGCAGAACAAGCAAACATCATATCCATAAAGACGATAATGCCCATTTCGTCGCACAGCTCAAAGAAATAGTCGTGCGGATAAAAGCCGCCGCCCCAAACGCGAATCGAATTAAAATTAGCAAAAATACAATCTTCTAACAATTTCTTCGTTCTATCGCGGCTGAGCCTGCTTAAAATATTGTCTTCGGGAATATAATCCGCGCCCATAGCGAATATTTTCACACCGTTTACCTTATAGCAAAACTCTTCGCCCCATTCGTCCTTTTCTCGGCTAACAACCAGCGTACGCAAGCCAATTTTTTTCTCGCTCACATCCACCACGTTGCCGTTTGACAGACATTCCGTAACTACCGTATACAACGGCTGTGTGCCGTAACCGTTCGGCCACCAAAGCTGCGGATTTTCAATTTCCGTTTCTACGCCGCTTTGCAGGGCAATTTCCTTGCCGTCGGGGGTAATTATTTTCAGGACTGTTTGGGCGGGAATACTCGTTTCCGCTTTTACGGTTACGAATACCTTTCCGTTGTCGTGCCGTTGCAAAATCCGCACGTCCGTTATGCGGGGAAGATTGCCGTCAATCAAATATATATCCTTCCAAATCCCTGCGTCGGGGAGCATAGGGCCCCAATCCCAACCACTCATATAACTAGCTTTGCGGACGTAGGAAAAACCGACCATCGTTGCGCAGCTACCGCTGCTGATCGTCTTTTCCTTGCTTTTCGCCTTAATATAGGCGTCATACGGGGGGAAAACCGCCTTAATAACGTTTTTTCCATCCAATAAATATTGCGCAACGTCAAAAACGTACGCGCGGTGCATGTTGTTCGTATGCGCCACGAAATTTTCATTGATATACAGGTCGCAAAGGGTATCAATCCCTTCGCAAACAAGCAAAATCTTGTCCGATTTCTTTTTATATTCAAATTCTTTTGTAAAAACGAACTCTTCGTCCATGATATCCAAGGCTTTTCTTTCGTTGTCCCGATAAAAAGGGTCTTCCATCAAGCCGCTAACAAGCAACGCCGAATACACCGAACCGGGTACGTCCCCTACCGTATCGTAGGTATTGCTTTGAATTCTCCACTTCCCATTCAATAAAAATTTTTCCATTGTCGAATACTCCTTTTTACTTTAAAATCCTTCTAATTCGTCCAAAGAAAGTTCAAACGACGGCGCAAAATGTTCAAAGAAATACTCCACTTCGGGCATGTTACGGCTGTGCAGGTCTTCTTCGATACTCTTTTTTGCCTTGATAAACTCGGTATTGCCGCTGCGGAGTTCTTCCGCGCATTTGATATACGCCGCCAAACGATCCGCCGCCTTGACAAGGCGATATTCTTGACTTTTTTCGTCCGCAAGCACGTAAGGCGCGATCCCCTTTTGCATTTCATCAGGCAGCATACCCGCCATTTTTTCGCACGCGCTCTTTTCCAACTCTTTATACGCGCCGTGGATACTGTTATTGTAATATTTAATCGGCGTGGGCAAATCTCCCGTCAGCACTTCGCTCGTTTCGTGATACATAGCGTACAGTACCGTTTTCAGCACGTCTGCGTTACCGCCGAACACGTCGTTGTGGATCGTCACCAAGGCATGGGACAACAGCGCAACCGATTGCGAATGTTCCATAATGTTTTCTTCGCGGGTAGAGCGCATCAATTGCCAACGCTTGATGTACTTCATTCTGTCCATATAAGCGTAAAAATCGTGGCGCATATTTTTTCTCCTTTTCCTATTGAAAGCCTTGACTTTTGTTATTTTGTGTTTTATAATGGAATTACTAAAATTTAACTATCCGTCGTGGGTGCCTATTTAAGGCTGAGATTATACCATTGGAATCGGCAAGGTAATACTTGAGCGAGAGATTGATAACCGTTTTTCTTCCCTAAAAACGTGTTTTGCGTGTTAAACGCGATACGTATTGGGGGTAATGAAGAAAATTGCACGCCCGACATTTTGCGTTATTTGCAAAAATCAGGGCGTTTTTCTTTTCCCGAAAAGCGCGTACGGCGGAAAAAAGGAGGTTTTTTATGTTTCTTAATTCCCTTCTCGCCGTCAGCGAGAAAACCACAGAAACCGTAAAATGGATTTCTGTCGTCGCCGTTATCGTTTTGTTGGGTGTGATCGCTTTGATTGGCTTTGCCCGCAAAAAGACGTTCGACGCAAAACAAGTCGCTTTTGCTGGCGTTTGCGTGGCTATGTCCTTTACCCTTGCCGTTTTAAAGGTCAGCCCCGTACAATACGGCGGTTCGATTACCCTTGCGTCTTTCGTGCCCATTTTGATCTATGCGTACGTATATGGGCTTGCAGACGGATTGCTCGTCGGCTTGATACACGGGCTTTTAAACTTTATCGAAGATCCGTATATCCTTACCCCTGCGACATTCCTTTTCGATTACCTGCTCGCCTTTGCTAGCGTGGGCGTTATGGGCTTGTTCGGTAAAATGAAACGCAAAGAACGTGGTTGTCTTCCCTTGGTTTTGGGCTGTATCGCCGTATTTACCTTGCGCTTTGTTTCACACCTTTGCTCGGGCGCGATCTTCTTTATGCAAGACGCCGTGTGGGTGGATTTCCCCGCTTGGGCAACCGCGAACGCGTTTGTGTATTCGTTTATCTATCAATGCGTGTACGTACCCGCAGACGCATTGATTGCGACCGCCGTTATCATTACGCTTTGCAAAACGGGCGTTTTGGATACGCTGTCAAAAATGATGCGTCCTAAAAATAACGCTTAATAAACGGCGATTTCGTCAAAGATCGCTTTGTTGACAATCAGTTTTTTATTGTCCAAATCGACCTTAACGATGACACCTTTTACGGCAGGGAAGAGTAT